>JAFAGG010000080.1 GCA_023422955.1 Pseudomonadota bacterium
TCGGTAAGTATCAGCGCATAATCGCGCGCGGCCAGGCAACGGCGAGCGCTCGCCAGATCTTCCGCACTTTCCGTGTCCAGTCCCATCTTGACGAAAGTAATCTCCAGCAACTCGCGCAGATCAGCTTCATCGTCGACAATCAAAATGCAGGGTGCGCTCATAATCAAACCGAACCAAGCGGTGAAAAGGTGATGACAAAACGACCGGTCGCCTGCGCCGCAGATCCCTGGGGCGTATCGGTCCGATATTCATAATCCAGCATCGCGCCATTATTGGCGCACAGTTCGCGCGCCACATACAGACCCAGCCCGGTGCCCTTGTTGGACGTGGTGTAAAACGGCTCGAACAGATGCGCACGCACCTCAGTGCCGATCTGCGGACCGTCGTCCTGCACATGCAACTCCATCGGACTGCCTGGACCGGCAAGCAGGTACACCTTGATGCTGCCGTCCGCGCCGCTGGCATAACGCAGCGCATTGCCCATCAGGTTGGCGATTATTTCCCGCAGATGCAAGGGATCGAACAGCACTTTCTGTCCCAGCATGGGTTCGACCTGAATCAGCCCCGGCCTGACTGAGCGCATTTCCTGGAATTCGGTCACGATATCCAGAATGACCGAATAAAGATCGATCGGCTCGCTCTGCGTATGGGCCTTGCGCGAGAGCTTCAGGATATCTTCTATCATGCGATCGAGGCGAGCCACATTGTCATCGACGATGCTGAGCAGCCGCTTTTGTGACGCTTCCGCCACTTCTTCCCTCAACAATGAAGCAGCGTGAGATACGGCCGACAGGGGGTTGCGCACTTCATGGGCAATGCTGGCCGTCAATCGCCCCATGGCCGCCAGCTTCAATTGCTGCGCCCGGTTTTCAATTTCACTCACGTCCTGCAGAAAGATCACGACTCGCTCTTCCTCCGGCAGCCCGGTTTCCACCGGCGTAAACCGCAACTTCAGATGCACGACCGGATCCGGCCGTCCCATGCCGCCCGGCAGCGTGCGCTCGTCAAGCAAGAAATTTTCCCGCCGTATGCGAACAAACACCGGCAATTCCTCTGCTGCCGACGGGACCAAGGGCAAGGCCCGCCACGCCGAAAACGCCTGCTCGATGGGCTGAAGAAAAGACAACTGCGCCAGCCGGGAACGCTCATTGTGCAGGTCCGCCGACAATCCCAGCATGCGCTTGGCCGCCGGATTGGCGATATGGATAGTTCCTTCTCCATCGACCACCAGTATGCCGTCGCCCGTATCGGCAATCACCAGGTGATTGATCGCTTCCTGAATGTACAAATCCCGGCCGCGCTGCGCCACCAGTTCTTCCTGCCGCAGCAGGCGGGCTGCCAGCCGGTTGATGAAATAGGCGGCGGCAAAGAAAGCGGCGCCGTACAGGCCTGCCTGCGACAGGCTGGTCTCGTCGCGCATGCGGAAAAACTGATACCAGTTTTCCAGCAACAGGATCACCGCGACGATGGAGGAAAAAAATAGCGCCATGGTCAGTGGCGCGAGAATTGCGCCGCCCGCCAGGGGGAAGAGATAAAGAATTGCCAGGCCGCTCTTGGCACCACCGGAAGCGAGGTAAAGAATGGAAATCAGGAAGATATCGATGGCGATGCCGGTATTGAGCTGCAGCCGGAAACGCCGTTTCTCATAAAGAGAGAGTACGAAGAACATCAGGGCCTGCAACACATACAGGCCGCAAGCCTCGCGATAGAGAAATTTTTCGCTGATCCAGAAGCGCTGGTCGGTTCCTACCGACAGATAGGCCAGCAGCATGAGCGAAATGACGACGCGGGTCGCACAGAAAGTCTGCAAGGTGCGCCATACGGTCGGCTGCAGATCTTCAACCAGGAAATGCCCGCCGGCTTTCATGCCTGGTCTTGAAAATGCAGGCGACGATGCTCTTCGCTGCAGAACAGTTGGCCGGGCGCTTGCTCGACCGCTTCAGAAGCCGGGAAATAGGCGCCGCAATGCGTACACTGCCGCATCGGTTCGCTAGTGCGAGCAGAAGATGTTGTGGAGGACGGCGATGAACGGTTTGCCTGCCGGCGCGCGAAGAAACCTCGCACCAGGTAAACAATGATGGCTGCCAGAGCCAGTACGACCAGCACTCTCACTTCATCCCCCCATCCTGTGCAACACCACTTCCAGCACGAAACGGCTACCCACGTAAGCCAGCAGCAAGGCCGCAAATCCGGTCAAGGTAAAACTCAGCGCAGTCTTGCCGCGCCAGCCCTGCCAGCGGCGGCCAGCCAGCAAGATGCCGAACAATGCCCAGGACAGCAGCGTAAATATATTCTTGTGATCCCAGCGCAGCGGGATGCCGAACAACTCTTCGGAAAAGACGATGCCGGAAAGAACGGTCAGCGTGAGCAGGATAAAGCCCACGCCTATCATGCGAAACAGCAGCTTTTCCATGGTGAGCAGCGCCGGCAATCTATCCAGCGTACTGGCCAGCCATCCCTGGCCGCTGCCGGCCGGGCGCATATGCAGGCGCGACTCCTGCAAGGCCATCAGCACCGCATGGAAAGCGGCTATGGTGAGACTGCTATAGGCAAGAATGGCAATGGCGATATGCCAGGAAAACAGTGGAGAACGGTCCTGCGTAGACAGCGCCACGCCGGGGAAAATCACCGGCAGGATGGCTGCCACCGCCACGCAAGGCAGAATCAGAACGCGCAGGCTATCCAGCGAGAAGTTGCGGTTTTCCACCCAGAATATGGCGATGGATACCCACAGCGCTGCCGACAGCACAAAAGCAAAACCGATACGCAAGCTGCCCGGCACCGCCATTTCCATCCACAGCGACAAGCCATGCAATACCCATCCCGCTGCAATCGCAACAGAAATGGCGCGCGATCGTTTCGAGGGCAGGAATGTGCCGACGATATAAAGAAGCGCCGCCAAGGAAACGAGAAAGATTTGCATCGGCCAAGTTTACACCATGTCACGCTACCGCCCTGACGCATTTGTGTTTGTGGTATCGCTCCCACCCGGCCGATGTTCCCTGGCTTGACCAACTGTTCACATCCGCCTTGCCGCTTTCTCAATTGTTTTTAAATTCCCCTTGAATTCTTCTTGAATTGCACCTGCGCGACCGCCGCTTCCTGCAAAGCCGCCGCCTCCTTCTACCCATCGGGTAAAATGCACGCTTGGACTTGGCCGCTGGCCATCACTTCTTCCGTATCGGGAAGCTATTTCAATTCTGCGTTTTCATCCATGCTAGACAATCTCACTCAACGCCTCGCCAAAGTTGTAAAAACCATGCGCGGCGAAGCGCGCCTTACCGAATCGAACATGGCCGAAATGCTGCGCGAAGTGCGGCTGGCCTTGCTGGAAGCCGACGTCGCCTTGCCGGCGGTACGTGAATTCATCGCCCGCGTGAAGGAAAAGGCGCTGGGCGAAGAAGTGGTGGGCTCGCTCACACCGGGCCAGGCACTGGTCGGCGTGGTGCACAACGAACTGGCAGCCCTCATGGGCGGCGACCTCGGGCCGGAAGCCTCGCAACTCAGTTTCGCCACCCAGCCGCCGGCCATTATCCTGATGGCCGGCCTGCAGGGTGCCGGCAAAACCACCACCGTGGGCAAGCTGGCCAAATACCTGCGCGAGCAGAAAAAGAAAAAAGTACTGACGGTTTCCACCGACGTCTATCGTCCTGCCGCAATCAACCAGTTGCAGACCGTGACTGAACAGGCCGGTGCCGACTTCTTCCCTTCGCAAACCAGCGACAAGCCGGTGGACATTGCCCGCGCCGCGGTGGACTACGCCAAGCGCCATTTCCACGATGTGCTGCTGATCGATACCGCCGGCCGCCTCGGCATAGACGAAGCGATGATGCAGGAAATCAGCGGCCTGCATGCCGCGGTCAAGCCGATCGAAACCCTGTTCGTGGTCGACGCGATGCTGGGCCAGGATGCGATCAATACCGCCAAGGCCTTCAACGATGCGCTGCCGCTGACCGGCATCGTCTTGACCAAGCTGGATGGCGATGCACGCGGCGGCGCGGCGCTGTCGGTGCGCCACATCACGGGCAAGCCGATCAAGTTTGCCGGCGTGGCGGAAAAGCTTGAAGGACTGGAAGCCTTCGACCCGGACCGAATGGCCAACCGCATCCTGGGCATGGGCGACATCGTCGCGCTGGTGGAAGAGGCGCGCAAGGGCGTGGACATGGCGTCGGCGCAGGAACTGGCCGGCAAGATCAAGAGCGGCGGCAAGTTCGATCTGACCGACTTCAAGATGCAGCTCTCCCAGATGAAAAAGATGGGCGGGTTGTCCAGCCTGATGGACAAGCTGCCGGCCCAGATGCAGCAGGCAGCCGGCAATGCCAACATGGACCAGGCTGAAAAACAGGTGCGCCGCATGGAAGGCATCATCAACTCCATGACCCCGCAGGAACGCGCCAAGCCGGAACTGATCAAGGCGTCCCGCAAGCGCCGCATCGCAACGGGCGCCGGCGTGCAGGTGCAGGAAGTCAATCGCATGCTAGCGCAGTTCGACCAGATGCAATCCATGATGAAAAAGCTCAAGGGCGGCGGCATGGCCAAAATGATGCGCGGCATGAAAGGCATGTTGCCCGGCATGCGCTGATGTTCTCCCGGAGGGAAGCCGCCCGGCTTCCCTTCTATATTCCCTGCCCCGTTCTTTTCTCCGCTCCTTGCTCCTCGAGTCCTCCTGCCTTCCCTTCGTCTCTTTCCCCGTTTTTTGTCCTGCTCGCTTCCCTCAAGCACCTTCGTCACATCTGCTAATTCATTCCGCCCGCTCCTATCCGGCGCACGTCCTGGGCGACCAAAACACACCCGAAATGACGGCTTAAGCGACACGCCTCACGCGCCGTTTCGCCAGGAAGTAAAAGGCGTCGTGTCCTGGGGACGCTTTGCTTCAAAAACTTGCAAAAAACACTTGCGCGCCCAATAAAACCTCACCACTATTAGCAGTGCGTAAAAATACGCAATTCCAAAACAAATTTGAAGGAGGTTTGAAGATGGCAACAGCCAAAAAATCAGCGGCCAAGAAATCAGCCGCCAAAAAACCTGTGGCCAAAAAAGCCGCAGCTGCCAAAAAGCCTGTAGCGAAAAAAGCTGCTCCCGCAAAAAAAGCAGCCGCTAAAGCGCCCGCAGCGAAAAAGGTAGCCGCCAAGACCGTAGCGAAGAAAGCCGCGCCCGCGAAGAAGACAGTCGCTAAAAAAGCTGCGCCTGCAAAAAAAGCCGCTGTTAAAAAAACCGTAGCTGCCAAAAAGCCGGTAGCGAAAAAGGCCGCCACCGCCCGCAAACCCAACGCTGCCTTCATGAAGCCGCTGACCCCGAGTGCCGAACTGGGCGCCGTGATAGGCAACAATCCCCTGCCCCGCACCGAAGCCACCAAGAAGATCTGGGATTACATCAAGAAGAACAACCTGCAAGATGCCGCGAACAAGCGCAACATCAATGCCGACGACAAGCTGTCTGCTGTGTTTGGCGGAAAGAAGCAAGTGTCCATGTTCGAGATGACCAAGCTCATCGCTGGCCACCTGAAATAATCTTCTGTCCGAAGAGCCAAACAAAAACGCCCGCTCACGCGGGCGTTTTTGTTTTCAGGCGCGGTTTCCCGAACCAAGCTAGGGCTCGATGAATTCCCATTTCTTCCACGCCGCCAGCACCGCATTCGGATACTTGGCCTTGCCGCGGCTGCCGTTGTAACGGCCCAGGGCAAGGAAGAGATTGCCCTTTTCCATATCGATGTACATGCGCAGGATCGCGCAACCGTAACGCAGGTTGGTTTGCAGGTCGAACAGTTTTTGCGGATCGCCGTCGCCGATCACGCGCGTCCAGAACGGCATGACCTGCATCAAACCGCGCGCGCCCACCACTGACATCGCATATTTGCGAAACGCCGATTCCACCTCGATCAACCCCAGCACCAGCGCAGGCTCCAGCCCGGCACGACGCGACTCGTACCAGATGGTTTCCAGGAATTCATGCCGGATCTGCTGGTCGGGCATGCGTCGCTCCAGGCGGGCCGACATGGCGGTAAGCCAGTGGATGAAGCGTATGCGCTGTTCGATATCGTCAATCGATACCTTGGGCGGGCGCGGATCGGTAATGGTTCGCGACAAGGCTAACCGCACCGAATCCGCCAGCGCTTCTTCCTTCTGATTGCCTGCGCTGGCCGGCTCAGTGATCGCACTCAGCCCGCAGGCAATTGCCGCCACCAACAGAAATCTGATCAGGCCGACATGACGACCGCGCCGGACCGGATGAGCAACTCCTGTAGACGGGGAAGTTTTCACGCTGCCAGCTTTTCCCGGATGAAGCCGGCCATCTGCTCGGCCGGCACCGCCGTCGCCGCTTCATCGCGGCGTCCCTGGTATTCCAGCTTGCCTTCCTTCAGGCCTCGCTCGCCGATCACGATGCGATGCGGCACGCCGATCAGCTCCCAGTCTGCGAACATCACGCCGGGGCGTTCGCCGCGGTCATCCAGCACCACGTCCACGCCGGCCTCGATCAGGGTTTGGTAGAGCTGGTCAGTTTGCTCCTTCACCATCTCGCTGCGGTCGTAACCCATGGGGCAAAGCACCACTTCGAAAGGCGCTATCGAAGCCGGCCAGACTATGCCTTTATCGTCATAGTTCTGTTCGATCGCCGCGCCAAGAATGCGGGTCACGCCTATGCCGTAACAACCCATCTGCAGCAATTGCGGCTTGCCGTTTTCATCCAGGAAGGTGGCGTTCATGTCCTGCGAATAGCGTGTTCCGAGCTGAAATACGTGCCCGACTTCGATACCGCGCTGTATCGCCAGCGTGCCCTTGCCGTCCGGCGATGCATCGCCTGCTACCACGTTGCGGATATCGGCGACCGTCGGCTCGGGCAGATCGCGGCCCCAGTTGGCGCCGGTGTAGTGGAAATCTTCTTCGTTGGCACCGCACACAAAGTCGCTCATGTTGGCCACTGTGCGATCCGCCACGATCTTCACCGGCTTCTTCGTGCCTATCGGCCCCAGGTAGCCCGGCTTGCTGCCGAACCACTCAATGATCTCGGCCTCGGTTGCAAAACGGTATTCGGCCAGTCCCGCGATCTTGTTGACCTTGACTTCATTGAGCTCATGGTCGCCGCGTATCAGCAGTATCCACAGCTCCACGCCTTTTTCGCCTTCCACCGCCAGCACCACGGATTTCACCGTGCGCTCCAGCGGCAAACCGAGCAGCGCCGCCACGTCTTCGCATTTTTCCTTCCCGGGCGTGGGCGTCTTGGTCAAGGACTCGGCAGCAGCGGCACGCGAACCAATCAGCGGCAGCGCTTCGGCCGCTTCCATGTTGGCGGCGTAATCCGAGCTTGGGCAATACACCAATGCATCTTCACCGGTGTCGGCAATCACGTGGAATTCATGCGAGCTCTTACCACCGATGGCGCCGGTGTCTGCCGCCACCGCGCGGAATTGCAGACCGAAGCGCTGGAAGATGCGCACATAGGCGTCGTACATCAGCTGGTACGAGCGGCTTAGCCCGGCTTCATCACGATCGAAGGAGTAGGCATCCTTCATTGTGAATTCGCGTCCGCGCATCAGGCCGAAACGCGGACGGCGCTCGTCGCGGAACTTGGTCTGGATATGATAAAAATTCAGGGGCAACTGGCGATACGACTTGATTTCGCCGCGCACCATGTCGGTAATGACTTCTTCCGAGGTGGGCTGGATAGCGAAATCGCGGCCATGCCGGTCCTTAACTCGCATCAACTCCGGCCCCATCTTGTCCCAGCGCCCGGTTTCCTGCCAGAGTTCGGCCGGCTGCACCAGCGGCATCAACAGCTCGACAGCACCGGCCCGATTCATTTCTTCCCGCACAATGGCTTCCACTTTGCGGATGCTGCGCAAGCCCATGGGCATGTAGGTATAGATGCCGGAACCGAGACGCTTGATCATGCCGGCGCGCATCATCAGTTTGTGGCTGACGATTTCTGCGTCAGAAGGGGCTTCCTTGAGAGTGGAAATAAAAAAACGCGAGGCTCGCATAGAGGTAGCTTCTTTTTGAAAAGAGGGGTTTATAATCGACTTAATTTTAAAGGATTAGCTGGCTGATGCGCCCTGCTGCACCAAGAAAGTCGTCGGCTTCCAACGGCTTGCTTCCCGCACCATGAAAAATGGCTGAGTGGACAAGCCTGCCCGATTGAAAAGGGACTTCAGCCGCAGAAAGTATCGAGGTGATTTATGCTGGACCGTGAAGGCTTCCGCCCGAACGTCGGCATCATTCTGCTGAACACCAACAATGAGGTTTGGTGGGGCAAACGTATTCGCGAACATTCGTGGCAATTCCCGCAAGGCGGCATCAAGTATGGCGAAACGCCGGAACAGGCAATGTACCGCGAATTGCAGGAAGAGATCGGGCTTTTGCCGCAACACGTGAAAATTCTCGGGCGCACCCGCGACTGGCTGCGTTATGAAGTGCCCGATCATTTCATCAAACGAGAAGTTCGCGGCCACTACCGGGGACAAAAACAGATCTGGTATCTGCTGCGCCTGGTCGGACGCGATTCCGACGTAAACGTCAGACTCACCGACCATCCTGAATTCGATGCCTGGCGCTGGCATGATTACTGGGTTCCGCTGGAGGCCGTGATCGAATTCAAGCGCGATGTGTATCACCAGGCTTTGCAGGAATTGTCGCGTTACATCCATCGCCCCCATCCCCTGAACAATCGCCGTGCCAGGGCTCGCCCCCCACGCTCCGCGGAAGCAAAGGCGACTTCCCTCACGGACCAACTGGACAGCAAGCTCAGTACCGGCACCACAGAATAGGTTGCGGCGACCCGCAATCAAAAAGGCGCGACTGCTTGCATGCAGCGCGCCTTTTTCTGTTCTTGTACCTACACCTGCACTGAAGCGATCAGAGCAATACCATGTTGTCCCGGTGTATCAGTTCCGACTCTTCGACAAAACCCAAGATGGACATAATCTCCGACGAAGGCTTGCGCATGATGCGCCTTGCGTCCGAACTGGAGTAATTCGTGATGCCGCGCGCTACCGCACGGCCGTTTTCGTCATGACAGGTGATCACATCGCCGCGACCGAATTCACCGCTCACTTGCGTCACGCCTATGGGCAGCAGCGATTTGCCTTCCTGCGTCAGCTTCTGCACTGCGCCGGCATCCAGCACCACCTTGCCGGCGGTCTTCAAGTGATCTGCCATCCATTGCTTGCGCGCGGTGAGATGGCCGGTCTGCGCCAGTAACTGGGTGCCTATGGCTTCGCCGTTTGCCAGCCGCACCAGCACATTTTCTTCACGGCCCCAGGCAATCACGGTATGAGCGCCGGATTTGGCGGCACGCTTGGCTGCAATAATTTTAGTGAGCATACCGCCGCTGCCGATCCCGGTGCCGGCGCCGCCTGCCATGGATTCCAGCGTGATATCGCCGGCCTTGGCTTCATGCACGAATTGCGCGTCCGGGTGCTTGCGCGGATCGGCAGTGTACAAGCCCTTCTGGTCGGTCAGGATAATCAGCGCATCGCCTTCCACCAGGTTGGCCACCAGCGCGCCCAGCGTATCGTTGTCGCCGAACTTGATTTCATCGGTGACGACAGTGTCGTTCTCATTGATCACCGGCACCACGCCCAGGCGCAGCAGCGTGAACAAGGTCGAGCGCGCATTCAGGTAACGTTCGCGGTCGGCTAGGTCGGCGTGCGTGAGCAGGATTTGCGCCGAGCGCAATTGATGTTCGCGAAAGCTGGTTTCGTAAATCTGCGCCAGACCCATCTGGCCAACCGCCGCGCATGCCTGCAATTCATGAATTTCCGTCGGCCGCTTGTCGAAACCCAGGCGCTTCATGCCTTCGGCGATTGCACCTGAGCTGACCAGCAAGACTTCCTTGCCCATCGCGCGCAACTGCGCAATCTGCGCCGCCCATTTCGCAATCGCGGCCGCATCCAGGCCCTTGCCATCGTTGGTGACCAGCGAAGATCCGACCTTGACTACCAGCCGCCTGGCGTTTTGTATGACGGAATTCATGATTAGTGTTGTTGAGTCTTCTGACTATCGGATGGTTTGCCCAGGCGGCACCTGGGCCTTCGCGACTTATTCCTGCACCTTGAAACGCGGATCATCCGGGTCGATGGAATCGATGGCGCGCACATCCTCCATCAGCGTTTCCTGCGCCCTGACTTCGTGCTGTTTTTGCTGTGCAAGATAATCGTATATCGCCACGATCAGCTCCTCACATCCTTCGCGCGTCAGTGCTGAAATCTGGTGCACCGGTCCTTTCCATCCGAAACGCTTGATGAAATCCTTGACCCGCTTGGCGCGCTCGTCTTCCGGCACCATGTCCAGCTTGTTCAGCACCAGCCAGCGCGGCTTGTCGAACAGCGACTCGTCGTATTTCTTCAGCTCCTTGACGATGGCCTTGGCTTCCTTGACCGGATCGACGCCGGCATCGAAAGGCGCCACATCGACAATGTGCAGCAGCAAGTGCGTGCGCTGCAAATGGCGCAGGAATTGTATGCCCAGCCCGGCGCCTTCGGCCGCGCCCTCGATCAGGCCGGGAATGTCGGCGATGACGAAACTCTTTTCCGGACTGACGCGCACGACACCGAGATTCGGATGCAGCGTGGTAAAGGGATAATCGGCGATCTTGGGACGCGCGTTGGAAACCGCGGAAATGAAGGTGGATTTGCCGGCATTCGGCATGCCCAGCAAACCGATGTCCGCCAGCACTTTCAGCTCCAGGCGCAATTCGCGGCGCTCGCCTTCCTTGCCCTCGGTTTTCTGGCGCGGCGCGCGGTTGGTGGACGATTTGAAATGGATATTGCCCCAACCGCCCTCGCCGCCCTTGGCGAGCATTACCGTCTGGCCTTGGTCGGTCAGGTCGGCCAGCAATTCGCCGGTCAGGTTGTCGTACACGAGGGTGCCCACCGGCATGCGCAAGGTGACATCGTCAGCGCCCTTGCCGTAACAATCCGAACCGCGTCCATGCTCGCCATTGCGCGCCTTGTGCAGTTTCGAATAGCGATAGTCGACCAGCGTGTTGACATTGCGGTCGGCCACGGCCCAGATGCTGCCTCCCTTGCCGCCGTCGCCGCCATCGGGGCCACCGAAAGGACGGAATTTTTCACGGCAAAAAGAGACGATGCCGTTGCCACCGTCCCCGGCAATAACTTCGATTCTTGCTTCGTCTATGAACTTCATAATGAGTGCCGAAAATAAAAAAGGCCCTACCTCAGGGCAGAGCCTTTTTGGTGAAGGCTTGCGCCTTGCTCAAGCTGCTGGAAACCAGCAACTTACGCAGGCACTACCGTCACAGTATGGCGCTTCAGTGCGCCCTTGGTGGCGAACTGAACCTTGCCGTTGACCAGCGCGAACAAGGTATGGTCCTTGCCGATACCGACGTTCTCGCCTGCATGCACCTTGGTGCCGCGTTGACGGATGATGATGCCGCCTGCATTGATGGCCTGGCCACCGTAGACCTTGACGCCCAGTCGTTTCGACTCGGAATCGCGGCCGTTGCGCGTAGTGCCGCCGCCTTTTTTATGTGCCATTTCTGACTCCTAGATAAAGTGTTGGTTCGGCTCGCGCTTTACGCGTTGACCGATACGATCTGCAATTCGGTATAGTTCTGGCGATGGCCCTGACGCTTCTGATAGTGCTTGCGGCGGCGCATCTTGAAGATCTTTACCTTGTCATGGCGACCTTGCGCCACTACCGTAGCCAGCACCTTGGCACCTTCGACCAGCGGCGCACCAAACTTGATGGTGTCACCAGCGCCCACTGCGAGCACTTGATCCAGGGTGATTTCGGAGCCAATGTCTGCCGGTATCTGTTCTACTTTTAATTTTTCACCAGCAGCAACTTTATATTGTTTGCCGCCGGTTTTTATGACCGCGTACATGGAAAACCTCATCGATTAAGTTTTAAGAACAATTTTCTCCCGCGCGCGCAAAACAACGCCAAATCGGGAAAACCGCCAATTATACATGGACTTAGGGCGCCGTCAAAGCACAGTATGCAGATAGAAACGGCGCTGCGGCGGTGTCCGGTTGCTGGCGAGTATCGGCACCGGAAGGACAGGCGGCGTATAATTTCATGTTGCGCAATTTTGCCTGATCCTTTGACTTTCCTCATATATTCATGTCTACCCCGTCCCGGCAAAACCTGATCAGTCAATCCATCGCTTCCGAGATGGACGCCGTCAATCAGGTTATCCACCAGGAGCTGCATTCCGACGTACCGCTAGTGAACCAGATCGCGCATTACATCATCAGCGCGGGCGGCAAGCGTATCCGGCCGGTGCTGGTGCTGCTGTTTGCCAATGCACATGAATATAAAGGCAGCCATCACCACAGCCTGGCGGCGATCGTGGAATTCATCCACACCGCCACCTTGCTGCACGATGATGTGGTGGATGAATCCTCGCTGCGGCGCGGACGCGATACCGCCAACGCCTTGTTCGGCAATGCCGCCTCCGTCCTGGTGGGCGATTTCCTGTACTCGCGCGCCTTCCAGATGATGGTCACGATACGCGAGATGCGCGTGATGCAGATCCTGGCGGATGCCACCAATGTGATTGCGGAAGGCGAAGTGCTGCAGTTGATCAACATGCATGATCCGGATGTGACGGAAGAGCGCTATCTGCAGGTAATCCGCTCCAAGACCGCCAAACTGTTCGAAGCCGCCGCCCAGCTCGGCACCTTGATTGCTGGCGGATCGGAAGCCGATATTGAAGCGGCCGGCGAATATGGACGCTCGGTCGGTACTGCTTTCCAGTTGATCGACGATGTACTGGACTATTCCGGCAACGCGGCCGAAATCGGCAAAAACGTGGGCGACGATTTACGTGAAGGCAAACCCACTCTGCCTCTGATTTATCTGATGCAGCATGGCACACCTGCGCAGCGCGAACTGGTGCGTACTTGCATAGAGCAGGGAGATGAACAGCACTTTCCCGAAATTCTTTCCGCCATCAACGATTCCGGCGCATTGGATTACACCAGGGAAGCCGCGCAACGCGCTGCACAGCGCGCAAAGGACGCTTTGGCGACGCTTTCAAATAGCAAATTCAAGGATTCTTTGCTAGAATTATGCGCTTTCGCGGTTGACCGTAATCACTAAAGAAACGGGTGTTCGGTTGACTGAACGAACACCAAAACGGGGTGTAGCTTAGCCTGGTAGAGCGCTACGTTCGGGACGTAGAGGCCGGAGGTTCGAATCCTCTCACCCCGACCAGGGTTTCCTTCCTGAAGTCTGGCCGCCTTATCTCCCTGCTTTCTCTTCTCCTTCCTCTTTTTCTCCTCTGCCTGCAGATCTGCTTCATCCCTCGCAGGGACTGATTGCCTCTTTTCATGCTTCATGAGTGTTGTTTGGCTATCAAACCGTGAAGATACGAAGTGCACAGATATTGAGATTCCTATAAAATTCCAGCGACGCAATAATTGACAATACGGCATCACCTTCATCTTCGAGGCATCCCCGTCGCATGCTCAACACCCTTACTCGTCCCGCTTCTCTTTACCTGCGCTTTCTTCAATTAGCCGAAGCGACGCGCGAACTCTCCTTGCTTCCCCAGCTGAACCCTTTAGAGGAACGCTTGCTTTCCCTGATTGCCCAGGCAGGCGAACAAAGGAAAAGATTATGCGTGCGCGACATGATGGCGAAAAGCGAATTGGGGTCGCCTGCCATGCTGCACAAGCGCTTGAAATCCATGCGGGAGAAAGGCTGGATCTGGCTGGCCGATACCGAGGATGGGCGCCGCAAGCAACTGGAACTGACGCAGGATGCCCTTCACTATTTCGACGAACTGGCAAATTGCATGCTGCAGGCTAACAAGGTGCGTTCAGTCGCCCCTGGAAAAACACTTTCGAAATAACAGACGAAGCTGGTTTTTCAAGCAGGAGCAGGAAGCGAAGATATAAAAATGGCCGCATGCAAGATGACACTTGCTGCGGCCATTTGATTCAGGAAGTCTTTCTTCTGGTGCTTATTTTCCTGGCACGCGACCGACCACCCCTTCAACGTAATAATCCATACGGCTCAACTCTTCGTCGGACAAACTGCCCTTTTCCAGGCGGACTTTGCCTTGATTGTCCTTCACCGGCGCATCGAAAGGCGTCAGCTTGCCGGAGACGATATCCTTCTCGCGCGCCGCAATCAAACTCCTCACATCGGCCGGCACCGCCGCGTTCAAGCCTTCCAGCTTGACCATGCCATCCTTGATGCCACCCCAGATTGCATGCGTCTTCCAGTTATTGCTCATCACCGCTTGCGCTTCCGCGACATATTGCCGATCCCAGTGATGCGTCACTGCCGCCAGATGCGCCTTGGGGCCGAATTTCGTCATGTCGGAGTGATACGCCACCGCATATTTGCCGCGCTCTTCAGCCGCCTGCACCGTAGCGGTGGAGTCGGTGTGATGGGTCACCACGTCTGCGCCCTGCCCTAACAAGGTCACGGCTGCATCACGCTCCTTGCCCGGGTCATACCAGCTATTCACCCAGATCACGCGCACTTCCGCCTTGGGATTCACGCTGCGCATGCCGCGGGCAAATGCATTGATGCCCTGCAGCACTTCGGGAATCGGGAAAGCGCCGACATAACCGGCCACATTGGTCTTGCTCATCTTGCCGGCCAATACGCCGGCAAGATAACGCGCCTCGTAAAAACGCGCGTTGGTTATCGCCACGTTCTTGGCGGTCTTATAGCCGGTGATATGCACGAACTTCACGTCCGGGAACTGGCGCGCCACCTTGATGGTGGGATTCATGTAGCCGAAAGACGTGGCGAAGATCAGCTTGTTACCTTGCTGCGCCATGTCGCGGATGACACGCTCGGCATCCGCCCCTTCGGGCACGCTTTCCACGTAGGTCGATTTCATCTTGTTGCCGAACTGCTTTTCCATTTCCTTGCGTGCCAGGTCATGCTGGTAAGTCCAGCCCGCTTCGCCGATCGGGCTCACATAAACAAAACCGACTTTAAGGGGATCCTGCTGGGCCAAAGCGGCAACGGAGAACGCAAGAGCCGGCAGCACAGCAAGGGCTCCCAGCAAGTTGCGCACGAAGGTTTTTGACATGATTTCCTCGACAGATAATTCCCACTTACACAGATAACAATCGCAGCGCGTGGGACAGGCGGCGAATTTTCAGGCATCGTTTCCAGTACGGCGCTATCGTCCATTTCGCCGAAGCGCGTATTTTATTCTCGTTACGGGCGGCAGGCGAGATGCCTGCCTCAGCCCTCGGGATGGAAAGGCTTGCCCAGGGAAGCCGGCATGTTCAGCCGGATCCAGTTGGCATTACTGGAAATCAGTACCAGCACCAGGATGGTCGCCAGGTAAGGCAGCATGGACAGCAACTGGGAAGCGATCTCCACACCCAGGCCTTGCGCATGGAAAGACAGAATAGTCACGCCACCGAAAAGATACGCGCCGATCAGCACACGCGCCGGGCGCCAGGTCGCAAAAGTCGTGAGCGCCAGCGCAATCCATCCGCGCCCGGACACCATGCCCTCCACCCATAGCGGCGTATACACCAGCGACAGGAAAGCTCCGGCGAGACCGCAACAGGCGCCGCCGAACATCAATGCCAGCAAGCGGATATGCCGGACCTTGTAACCCAGCGCATGCGCGGAAGCCGGCGATTCGCCGACTGCGCGCAGCACCAGGCCGGCACGGGATTTGTACAGGAACCAGATCAGACCGCCGCACAATAGCAGCGACAGATAGACCATGGGATGAAAGCGGAAGAAGGCCTGGCCGAAGAAAGGCAAGGACGACAGATAGGGAATGGAAAATTCGGCGCTCTGCAAGCTGTAAGCGGTATAGTCCATGCCGATATACGCCGACACGCCGCCGCCGAACAGCGCCAGCGCCAGTCCGCTTGCATATTGATTGGTGCCCAGCCAAACCGTGAGCAGCGCGAAGAAAGCAGCCATGATCGCGCCGGCCGCGGCGCCCGCAATGAATCCCAGCATCACGCTATCGGTATGCACGGTCGTTGCAAAGCCTATGATGGCCGCCACCAGCATCATGCCTTCCGCGCCCAGGTTCACCACGCCGGATTTTTCATTGATCAGCAGCCCCAGCGCCGCCAGCATCAGCGGCGTACCCGCGCTGACCGACGCTGCGATCAGGAAGGCGATCGATTCCATCATTTGCGCCACCTTATTCTGTAATGGATCAGTACATCGCAGGCCAGCAGCGCAAACAGCAGGATGCCCTGGAACACGCCGGTAATCGCATTGGGCATGCCCAGGCGCGACTGGGCCAGTTCGCCGCCGATGTAAAGCAGCGCCATGATGAAGCTGGCAAACACCACGCCTATCGGATGCAGGCGCCCGACGAAGGCAACGATGATGGCGGCGAAACCATAACCGGGCGAGACCGAGGGCGTGATCTGCCCCATGGGGCCGATGACTTCGGATACGCCGGCCAGCCCTGCCAGCGCGCCGCAACTCAGCATGGCCAGCCACAGCGACTTGCGCGACGAGAATCCGGCATAGCGCGCCGCCAGCGGTGCGATGCCGCCGACCTGCAGCTTGAAGCCGGCAAAGCTGCGCGACAGGAATAGCCATCCCGCCAGTGCAATCATTAACGCAAGAATGAAACCGGCATGCAGGCGGGTATCCGGCAGGATGATGGGCAACAGGAAGCCCTCGGACAACAGCTTGGACTCCGGGAAGCCCACGCCGTCGGGATCGCGCAGCGCACCGTGAATCAGATAACTCAGCAGCAATTGCGCCACATACACCAGCATCAGCGACACCAGGATTTCATTGGCATTGAAGCGGTCGCGCAGCAGGGCGGTGATCGCCGCCCAGGCCATGCCGCCTATCATGCCGGCGATCAGCACCAGGCTGATCATCAGCCAGCCGCCCTGGTTGCTGCCGTCATCCAGATAAAGGGCCATCGCGCCGCCGGTGATGGCGCCGACCACCAGTTGTCCTTCCGCGCCGATATTGAAGATATTGGCCCGGAAGCAGATCGCCAGCCCGACGGCAATCATCAGCAGCGGCGCCACTTTCAGCCCGACCTCGGACCAGCCGCGCAAATCGCGTATGGGTTCGATGAAAAATACCCGCAAGGCCGCGACCGGATCCTTGCCCAGCAGCGTGAACAGCACCACGCCGCACAACACGGTCAGCGCCACCGCCAGCAGCGGCGACATCCACGACATCAGCACCGAGGGACTGGGACGCGCTTCCAGCTTAAGCATGGGACGCCTCCACGGACGCGGCATCCCATAAACCGCTCATCCACTGCCCGATCAGATCGACGCTGGCTTGTGAAGTTTTCACGGAAGGTGACAGGCGCCCCTTGGCCATCACCATCAGGCGGTCGGAAATTTCAAACAGCTCTTCCAGCTCCTCGGAAATCACCAGCACTGCGCAGCCCTGGTTGCGCAGTGCCAGCAGTTCGGCGCGGATCTGCGCCGCTGCGCCGACATCCACGCCCCAAGTCGGCTGGGCCACCATCAGCACCACCGGATTGCGCATCACTTCGCGTCCGACGATGTATTTCTGCAGATTGCCCCCGGACAGGCTGCCCGCAGTCGCCTGCGGTCCACTTGCCTTGACCTTGAAGCGCGCTATGATGGCCGCCGCTCTTTCTCGTATTGCTGAAAATTTCAGCAGGCCGGCCTGCACGGTATCCTTATCCTGGTGCGACAGCAGGATATTGTGCGCCAGCGACAAAGTCGGCACCGCGCCGCGTCCCAGCCGTTCTTCCGGCACAAATCCCATACCGCGATTGCGGCGCTGCGCGGCATTCAGCCGCCCTACTTGCTCACCTTTGAGCAGCACCCTGCCCGGTTCGGCACGCGCATCTTCACCGGACAAGGCTGCCAGCAATTCCTGCTGGCCGTTGCCGGATATGCCCGCCAGTCCCAGCACTTCACCTTCGCGCAAATCGAAACTGATATCGGACAGCGCTATCGCGAAGGGATGGCTTTTCGGCAGCGACAGGTGGCGCACCGACAGCACAACGTCGCCCAGCTCATGATCGGTGTGCGGCATGGCCGGCGGTTCGCTGCCTATCATCATGCGCGACAGGCTGGCCGGCGTTTCCAGGCGCGGATCGCAGGTGCCGGTGACTTTCCCGCTTCGCATCACGGTGCAGATGTGGCAAAGCTCGCGTATTTCATCGAGCTTGTGGCTGATATAGAGAATGCTGCAGCCCTGATCCGCCAGCTTGCGCAGGGTGACAAAAAGTCTTTCCACTGCCTGCGGCGTCAGCACCGAGGTCGGCTCGTCCAGGATCAGCAGTTGCGGCGAGGTCAGCAATGCGCGCACGATTTCCACGCGCTGGCATTCGCCCACCGACAGCGTGTGTACATGACGCCGCGGCTCGAGGTCCAGGCCATACTGGGCGGCGGTATCGGCAATGCGCTTTTCCAGATCGTCGAGACGCGTATCGGCGGGCAAGCCCAGTGCGATGTTTTCCGTCACCGTCAGCGTATCGAACAGCGAGAAATGCTGGAACACCATCGCAATGCCGAGCTGCCGCGCGACAGCCGGGCTGGAAATATCCACCGTTTTCCCATTCCACTGCAACTCGCCGGCATCGGGCCGCACCGCGCCATAGATGATCTTCATCAGCGTGGACTTGCCGGCGCCGTTCTCACCCAGCACCGCATGGATCTCGCCCGGCTGAACCGTCAGGCTGATGTCATCGTTCGCGACCACCGAAGGGTAGCGCTTGCTTATGTGGCTGAGCTGTAGGCGGGGCGTCATGTTCGAGGAACTGGCGGAGTCTTGTCAGGCATCATGCAAACCGATCACTGATAGAAGGAGAGGATCGCGCCTGCAAAAGTTCAGCATTGTACCGGCAGCGGACTGGGTTGTGCCGCAGCAAGGCCTTATAAAATCGGGCGAAAGCCAGGCCCATGTAGGCGGACAGCGTATACTCCGCTTGGCTCGCGCGTCTTGTTGCCGCTCCCTGATCTTCCCTTCTTCCCTCGTCCAGGAACATTCATGAAGGAAACCGCTCTTTGCGCCTATCGCGCCAGCCTGCTCTACTTCAGCGACGATCCCGCCTTCTCGGAACAGGCTTGCCACTGGCATGAGGATGGCCTGCTGGTGGTGGCGGACGGACACATCGTTGCCGCCGGCGACTATGCCAGCGTGGCACCGACCCTGCCTGCCGGCACGCCGGTGACCGACTACCGCGGCAAGCTCATCATGCCCGGCTTCATCGACACGCACATCCATTATCCGCAGACCGACCTGATCGCTTCGCCGGCCGAAGGCTTGTTGCCCTGGCTGGAAAACCACACCTTCCCGCTGGAACGCGAGTTCGCCGACAGCCGGCGCGCGCAGGAAACGGCACGCTTCTTTCTCGATGAACTGCTGCGCTGCGGCACCACCACCGCCATGGTGTATTGCACCGTACACCCGGAATCGGTCGAGGCCTTCTTCGAGGAGAGCCATGCACGCAACCTGCGCATGGTGGCCGGCAAAGTCATGATGGATTGCAACTGCCCGGAATTTTTGCGCGATACGGCCGAGTCCGGCGCCCATGACAGCGAACAGCTGATCCGGCGCTGGCATGGAAAGGGGCGCCAGCTCTATGCAATCACGCCGCGTTTTGCCGCCACTTCCAGTCCAGCGCAACTGCAACTGGCGGGCGAACTGGCGCAGGCGCATCCCGAAGTATTCGTGCAGACCCATGTGGCGGAAAACACCGATGAAGTCGCGTGGATAAGAAAACTGTATCCCCACTCGCGCAGCTACCTGGATGTGTACGATAGCTTTGGCCTGCTGCGCGAACGTGCGTTGTTTGCGCATGGCATCTGGCTGGACGATGCAGACTGGTCCCGCATCGCGCAGACCCGCTCGGCCGTTGCACACTGCCCCACATCCAATCTCTTCCTGGGCAGCGGCCTGTTCGACATGCGCCGCGCCGATGCAGTGCGAGCACGGGTTGCGCTCGGCACCGATGTCGGCGGCGGCACCTCGTTCTCGCTGCTGCAAACCATGAATGAAGCGCACAAGGTGGCGCGCATGAAGGGCTCGCATCTGCCGGGGCTGCGGCTTTTCTATCTGGCCACGCTGGGCGGCGCGCGCAGCCTGCACCTGGAAGGCACCATCGGCAGCCTGGCGCCTGGCCATGAAGCGGATTTCGTAGTGCTGGACCCACAATGTACGCCGCTGATGGCACGGCGCACCGCGCAGGCCGATGGGCTGGAAGAGCTGCTGTTCGTGCTGGCCTTGCTGGGCGATGACCGTGCAGTGCAGGCCACTTATTCCGCCGGGCGCTGCGTCTGGCAACGCCCGGCCTGAACATCGCCGCAGCAAAAACCGCTACAATGCCTGTTTTGCAAGACACTGATCTCAGGAGAATCTTATGCCGACCATCAATGTGCAATTGTTTGAAGGCCGCACGCTGGAACAGAAACGCGCCTTTGTCAAAGCCATTACCGAAGCCGCCTGCACCACCTTGAACTGCAGCCCGGAATCCGTCGATGTGCTGATCCAGGAAATGAAGAAGGAAGACTGGGCAACCGCCGGCAAGCTGTGGAGCGATTGAACCGCGCCTACTGCAAATGAGAAGATGCCATGCCCATGCATGGCATTTTTTATTGGCGCTGTTTTTAATGGCGATGTGACTGCCTGCATTGTGGACGCTAATTGAGCGCCAATCCATTCAATGCCACGAGCACCGGCATTGGGCTTAGAATATCCGATTGTTTTTCCGGTCAGCCGTCAACGGACGCATACCTTTTTATCAAGAACTTCCCTTACCCCTTTTACTGAATACACCATCATGGCCGTCAATCTTCCTCTCCCCGTTGCAGAAAACCTGAAGCCGGTGGCCGGCATTTCGCTGGGTTACGCAGAAGCCGGCGTGCGCAAAGCCAATCGCAAGGATGTGCTGGTCATGCAACTGGCGCCGACTGCCACGGTGGCAGGCGTATTCACCACCAACCGCTTCTGCGCCGCGCCGGTACAGCTTTGCAAGGCGCACCTGGAACAAGGCCGGCAATCTGGCCAGTCCATGCGCGCGCTGCTGGTCAATACCGGCAATGCCAATGCAGGCACCGGGGAAGCCGGTCTGGCCCATGCCAGAGCGACCTGCGAAGCGCTGGCAAAACTGCTGGGCTGCGACGCGAAGCAGATCCTGCCGTTTTCCACCGGCGTGATCCTGGAGCCGCTGCCGGTGGACCGCATCGTGGCCGGCATGCCGAAGGCGATTGCCAACCTGAAGGAAGACAACTGGTATCACGCTGCCGAAGCGATCATGACCACCGACACCCAGCCCAAAGCTGCCTCGCGCACGGTAACGATTGCCGGCAAGACGGTGACGATGACAGGCATCAGCAAGGGCGCCGGCATGATCAAGCCGAACATGGCGACCATGCTGGGTTACCTGGCGATGGATGCGAAAGTGCCGCAAGCCTTGCTGGACCAGATGGTGAAAGCCGCGGCCGACCATTCCTTCAACTGCATCACCATCGATGGCGATACCTCCACCAATGATTCCTTCATGCTGATCGCCACCGGCGCGGGTGCGCTGGAAGTCAGTGCTGCAGAGTCCACCGAGTACAAGGAACTGCTGGCGGCCGTTACCGACCTGTCGCAGGAACTGGCGCAGATGATCGTGCGCGACGGCGAAGGCGCGACCAAGTTCATGACCATCACGGTGGAAGACGGCAACAGCGTCGAAGAATGCCGCAAGATCGCCTATGCAATCGGCCACTCTCCGCTGGTGAAAACCGCGTTCTACGCTTCCGACCCGAACCTGGGCCGCATCCTGGCTGCCATCGGTTATGCCGGCGTTGATGACCTGGATGTCAGCAAGCTCAATCTGTATCTGGATGATGTCTGGGTCGCCAAGCATGGCGGGCGCAATCCCGATTACCAGGAAGAAGACGGCCAGCGCGTGATGAAGCAAAGCGAAATCACGGTACGGGTCAAGCTGGGGCGCGGCAATGCGACTGCCACCGTCTGGACCTGCGATTTCTCGCATGACTATGTTTCCATCAATGCGGATTACCGCTCGTAATTGATGCCGTCGCCGGATGCCCCGTAGCAGTCCGGCGGCCACAACCAAACTGATAATGACTTCACTCGAACAATTCCTGGGCCGCGCGGAGAAACTGCTGGAGCGGCTTGAAATCCTGCTGCCGCCGGCAGCCTCCGAACCCGACTGGTCGTCCCCGGCTTTCCGCTGGCGCAAGCGCCGCGGCGACCTGCACGGCTATCTGCAGCCTGTGCGGCATGCATCGTCCATCACGCTGCCGGACTTGCACAATATCGATCGTCAGAAGGAACAGATAGAACAGAACACGCGCCAGTTCGTCGAAGGCAAGCCGGCCAACAATGTGCTGCTGACCGGCGCGCGCGGCACCGGCAAGTCTTCACTGATCAAGGCTTGCCTGAACCAGTTTTCCGATCAGGGCCTGCGCCTGATCGAAGTCGACAAGGGAGATCTGGCTGATCTGCCGGATATCGTGGACCTGGTCGCCGGCCGGCCCGAGCGCTTCATCATCTTTTGCGACGACCTGAGCTTTGAAGAAGGCGAAGGCGGCTACAAGGCGCTGAAGGTAGCGCTGGATGGCAGCATCGCCGCGCAGTCGGACAATGTGCTGATCTATGCCACCTCCAACCGTCGCCACCTGCTGCCGGAACGCATGTCGGACAATGCCAGCTATAGCCATGGCGACGATGGCGACCTGCATCCGGGCGAGACAGTGGAAGAAAAAATTTCGCTGTCCGAGCGTTTTGGCTTGTGGGTATCTTTCTATCCGTTCAAGCAGGACGACTACCTGGATATCGTCGCGCACTGGCTGCGCCATTTCGGATGCAGCACACAGAAAATCAAAGAAGCGGAAGGCGATGCCTTGCGTTGGGCGCTGCAGCGCGGCTCGCGCTCGGGACGCGTGGCGTGGCAGTTTGCCAAGGACCATGCGGGCAAGATGTCGCAATAAATCCGCTTCCGCAAACCGTCTTCCTTAATACTGATGTCCTCTTCCTCTGCTCCCATCGATGTTGCCGTCGGCATCCTGATGAAACCCAACGGCGACGTATTGCTCGGGCAGCGTCCTGAAGGCAAGCCCTATGACGGCTACTGGGAATTCCCGGGCGGAAAAGTCGAACCGGGCGAAGACATATTCGCCGCGCTCAAACGCGAATTCATGGAAGAGCTGGGCATCACGGTACTGGCAGGCGAAGCCTGGTGCGGCGTGGAGCATGTGTATCCGCACGCGCATGTGCGGCTACACTTTTACCTGGTGCACGCGTGGCAGGGAGAACCGCAGAGCCTGGAGGGGCAGGCCTTTGCCTGGCAGGGAGAACTGGCGGTGGAACCGCTGCTGCCGGCCACCGTGCCGTTGATCGAATGGCTCAATCAGTTGCGCTATGCGCGCTGAGGCTGAGCTATCAAGCTTTTGGCTCTGTTGCCCGGTTATTGCCCGGTAGGCGGCGCGTTATCCTCTTCCTCACCGACGTCGGCGGGACTGGCGGCTGGAATCACGTATTTCTCTTCCGCCCACGCGCCCAGATCGATCTGCTTGCAGCGCAGCGAACAGAAAGGCCGATACTTGCTTGCTTCAGTCCATTCGACCTTGTTGCCGCAGGTGGGGCAATCAACAATAGTAGACATCACTACACCTGTTCAGAAATTGCATAGGGTAAGTTCAAAAGGCACATCACCTTCGTAGGGCTTAGGCTTCACATCCCCGCCCTGGTTCGTAAAACGCACCCAGAGCATGTACTTGTTTGCCGATATTTCCGGTATCACGCCGAGCGAAGCATCGATAGACAGGCGATGCATCTGGAAAGTTTTTCCCTGCAGCATTTGCTGATAACTGCCGGCGTGCGCAACCAGATTGACGGTGCGGCCCGACTCGCGCAGCAGTCTCAAGACCAGTGAAATCGCTTCGAACAAAGGCTGCAAGGGTGCGAACCAGTTCACGATATCGGCATGCCGCTGCTGCGCCGGACGATGCTGCCATGCATAGTAAGAAGGCAGATCGAATTCGCAGGCGCCGCCCGGAATGATGGTGCGCCCCCGTATGCTCATCAGCCATTCATTGTCGCGTATATGCTGGCCGGTCTTGCCCTGTACGCCGACCAGCGCGCTACTGACGCGATCGACTTCATCCAGCACCTGGTTCAAGCGATCGACTTCTACATTCGGATGGGATTTGAAGCCGGTGAGCGTTTGTTTCTGGCGCTCCAGTTCCTGCAGCAGATCGGACTTCAAATCGGCGCGACCCGCCACCTCCAGCATTTCGAAAATTGTGGAGATCGCAACATGGTGCTGAAACGGATGTTCCTGCTGCAGAAAAAAGGAAAATTTCTCGTACAAATCCTCCAGGCGCAGCAAAGTGCGTATGCGCTCGTTGAAGGGGTATTCATATACGATCAAAATGGCATCCCTTTTTTAAGGTGTACTGGCAACAGGTATGTGATTCTGAACGAAGCGCCGGAAAATTACAAATCAGCGAAGGCACTATTTCTGCGCCTGGCCTTGTGCCAGGCTTTGATAGAGCGCATGCAGACGCTCAACCTGCGGCAATAAGTCATCCTTGTCGCCATCATTGACGATCACATCGTCAGCAGCTGTCAACCGGGCCTGGCGCGATGTCTGCGTCGCCATGATCGTGCGCACCTGGTTTTCAGCAAGGCCGCTGCGCTTCATCACGCGCATGACCTGGACCTGTTCCGGACAATCGACGACCAGTACGCGCGATACGCGCTGTCGCCAGGTGGGAGATTCGATCAACAAAGGCACGACGAAGATCACGTAAGCACCCACGGCAGCGGCGGCATCCTGCTCGGCCTGCTGACGGATCAGCGGATGCAGGATGCTTTCCAGTCGCTTCTTTGCATGGGGATCTGCAAACACCAGGGTGCGCATGCGCACCCTGTCCAGCGCACCCTGCTCAGTCACATAATCATTGCCGAACTGATCATGTATGGCAGGCATGGCCGCACCGCCGGGCGCCGTCATGCGATGCGCGATTTCATCGGTGTCGACGATGGCTGCGCCACGCTCGGCAAACAGCGTGGCGACAAAAGTCTTGCCGCTACCGATACCACCCGTCAGTCCCACGGAAAAATCCGGGGGGTTGTCCTGCATGCCGCGCATCTCACATTCCCTAGCCTAAATAACTTGCCACGATGGCTTCACCATACAGCATGGCTATAATCCCGGCCACCGCCAGGTAAGGCCCGAAAGGAATGGGATTATCGCGGCCACGCCGTGCCAGGGTAATCAAGGCCACGCCGACAATCGCCCCCACCAGCGAGGAGAGCAGGATGACCAGGGGCAGCATCTTCCATCCCAGCCAGGCGCCAATCGCCGCCAGCAGCTTGAAGTCGCCGTAACCCATTCCTTCCTTGCCGGTAGTCAGCTTGAACAGCCAGTACACCGCCCACAAGGCGACATACCCGGCGGCGGCACCGATAACGGCCTCTTGCAGCGGAACGAACAGGCCATTCAGATTGATCAGCAGCCCGGCCCACAATAACGACAAGGTCAGATCATCCGGCAGCAACTGGGTATCGGCATCGATGAAAGTCATCGCAAGCAGCAAATACACGAACAACAAGGAAGCCAGGCCGGCCCAGCCACTGCCGAAGTGCCAGATCACCCAGACCGACAGCAAGGCGGCAATCGCCTCGACTATCGGATAACGCAGGGATATGGGCGCTTTGCATGCGCGGCATTTGCCACGCAGGACCGCATAACTCAGAACCGGGATATTTTCCAGGGCCGTGATCTGGTGCCCGCAACTCGGGCAAGCCGAGCGCGGTACGATCAGGTTGTAGCGACCTTCATGCGGAAGCGGTTGACCATTCTCCTGCGCCACATAGTTATCGAAATCCCGCTGCATCATCTTGGGCAGACGATGGATGACGACGTTGAGGAAACTGCCGATCAGCAAACCAAACAGCCCTGCTGTCAGCGTCGGCACCAGGCTGCCGGGCGCTGAGAACAGTAAAGTATCGACCATCAAACCACCGCACCGAGCTTGAAGATAGGCAGATACATGGCAATCACCAGTCCACCGATCAGGGTGCCAAGCACAACCATGATCAATGGTTCCATCAGGCTGGACAACGACGCAACTGCATCATCGACCTCACGCTCGTAGAAATCCGCCACTTTCGTGAGCATGGAATCAAGCTGACCTGATTCCTCACCAATAGCTACCATTTGTACCGCCATATTCGGAAAGACATTCGTATTTTGCAGGGCCACTGTCAGCGAGGTGCCCATATTGACTTCCGATTGTATACGCTTGGTCGCTTCCAGATAAACGGCATTACCGGAAGCGCCTCCGACTGAATCCAGCGACTCCACCAAAGGCACGCCCGCCGCGAACATCGTGGAAAGGGTTCGGGTCCAGCGTGCAATCGTTGCTTTGCGCAGCACTTCTCCTACGATAGGAAGGCGCAATATCAGTTGATCCATCCGGCGTTGCATGGCGGGGGAGCGCCGGTAGGACTGGAACAGGAAATAGAGTCCGCCGAACAAGCCGCCGAAAATGTAATACCAGTTGGCGACAAAGAAATCCGAGATTGAAATGACCATCAGCGTCATGGCCGGCAAATCCGCGCCAAAGTTGGTGAACACTTCCTTGAAGGAAGGGACCACCCAGATCATGATGATTGCCGTGACGACAAAGGCGACCACGATGATGGAGATCGGATAGAACAGAGCGGATTTAATCTTGCCCTTGATGGCCAGCGTCTTTTCCTTGTAACTTGCTAGGCGATCCAGCAGATCTTCCAGGATACCGGCTTGCTCGCCGGCCGCCACCAGATTGCAGAACAGGGCATCAAAGTACAGCGGATATTTACGGAACGCCTGGTTCAGGCTGGTACCGGTTTCCACATCGCTGCGCAGATCCAGCAAAAGCTTGCTCATCGACGCATTGGCATGGCCTTTGGCGATGATGTCGAAGGACTGCAAAAGCGGCACGCCGGCTTTCATCATGGTCGCAAGCTGGCGCGTGAAAAGCGCGAATTCTTTGTCCTTGATGCGCTTGCCGCCGCTGACCCGCTTCTTCTTCACCTTGGTCACCAGGATGCCCTGGCGACGCAGGCTGGCCTTGACCATGTTTTCGCCAGGAGCACGCACCTCTCCCTTGACGACCTTGCCTGATCTGTCCTTGCCTTCCCAGGTGAATAAGGCGTCTGCCGGCTGACGCATACCCGCTGCAATTGCCATGCGATGTCTCCCTTGCTTTCTATACGTTAGTGCAACTCAGCACTTCTTCCAGGCTGGTCAAACCCTGCTTGACCTTCACCAGTCCGGATTCGCGCAAGCTTTTTACGCCGTCACGCCGTGCCTGTTCTTCGATTTCCAGGGCCGTGCCGTGAGCCAGGATCAGCTTCTCGATTTCTTCGCTGATCGGCATCACCTGATAGATACCCACCCGGCCCTTGTAACCCGAACCGCTGCACCGCTCGCAACCGACAGCCCGATAAGGCTGCCAGGTTCCATCCAGCTCGTCTTCGCTGAAGCCGGCTTCCAGCAGCGCCTCCTCCGCTATGTGCATAGTTTCCTTGCAAGTGCAAAGCCGTCTTGCCAGGCGCTGTGCGGTAATCATGATCACGGACGACGCAATATTGAAAGGCGCGACACCCATGTTCAGCAAGCGCGTCAGCGTTGCCGGCGCATCATTGGTATGCAAGGTCGAGAACACCATGTGACCGGTCTGCGCCGCCTTGATGGCGATATCGGCCGTTTCAAGATCGCGTATCTCGCCGACCATGATGATGTCCGGATCCTGACGCAGGAAAGCGCGCAAGGCCACGGGAAAGCTAAGGCCGGCCTTGTCGTTGACGTTGACCTGGTTCACGCCGGGCAAGTTGATTTCGGCAGGATCTTCAGCCGTGGAGATATTGATGCCGGGCTTGTTCAGAATATTGAGGCAGGTGTAGAGCGACACGGTTTTACCGGAGCCGGTGGGTCCGGTCACCAGGACCATGCCGTAAGGACGTTGTATTGCTTTCAGCAATAATTCTTTCTGCTCGGGCTCGTACCCGAGCACATCGATACCCACCTGCGCCTGGCTGCCGTCCAGAATACGCATGACGATTTTTTCGCCGAACAGGGTAGGCAAGGTACTGACACGAAAATCGATGGCCTTGTTCTTCGATACGACCAGGCGCATGCGGCCGTCTTGCGGCACGCGCTTTTCCGAAATATCGAGACGGGAAATAACCTTGATGCGCGAAGCAAGTTTTTCCTTGATCGCCAATGGCGGCTGTGCCATCTCGCGCAACTCCCCATCGATCCGGAAGCGGATACGGTAAAACTTTTCGAAAGGCTCGAAGTGCAAATCGGATGCCCCCAGATTGATGGCATCCAGCAGAATTTTTTGCAGGAACTTGACGACAGGCGCATCATCGATTTCGGCGCCTGCGGTGATATCGGCAGCCGATGACAAATCGTCGTCGGCAAAATCAACGTTGCTCAACTCGTCGCCGATCAAGTCGCTGAGGTCCTGTTCTGCCGATCGTCCGAGGGCGCCGAGCAATTGCATCAGGCTGCCATGCTCCACAATCACAGGCTCCACCACCATTTGCGTCTGGAACTTGATCTGGTCCAGGGCCTGGAGATTGGTGGGATCGGAAATGGCGATGGAAAGCTTATTGCCGCGCTTGGTCAATGCCGCCACGCGCTGCGTTTCCATCAGCTTGAGATCGACTATCTTTTCCGGTAGGAAGCTGACGTTAAAGGTACTTAAATCCAGCAAGGGGTAACCGAACGCCTCGGCGCAAAAATGGGCCAGGCTTTGTCCATCCATGGCGCCCGACTGAATGAGCGCTTCAATAAAGGGAATTTTCTCGGTGACCGACTTGCGATGAATGCTTTCGGCTTGCTGGGCATTCAGACGCCCGGCCTGCATCAATGCACGCCCCAGGCCGGAGACGGGATTCTTTGATGAAGAAGTAGGAAGTACTGCCGCCATAGGTCAAATACACTTTGCACGCAAGATTGCCAACATGCAGGGGATAATGCCGAGAGGCATTAGTTTTGTAAAGTAAAGACCATGGTTTGTTGCAAGTTTTTCTCATCCAAGTCACTGATTTAGCGAGAAATTCCACAAGCAGGAGGAAAGATAGTAAGCGCGAAAATTTGCGCTCATGAAAGGCAGCACCGCTTATACCTTCTGCTTTAAAAAGAGGCAGCACGCAACAGCAGAACCAAACCCTTGTTGCGGCAAAGTGCGAGGGAGGATGGAAGGTAGGAAAAGAAGAGTATCGCCTTAAACCCCTCCTCTGACAGCGGCGCTGCCAGAGGAGTAAAGGCTTTGTTTAGGCCAGGCGCCCGTGACACTGCTTGTACTTCTTGCCGCTGCCGCAAGGGCAAGGCTCATTACGCCCCACTCGCGGCACGTCGTCGCCCGATGTCGCGGACTGATTGCCCGACGCTGCGGGCGCCATCAGCTCTTCCGGCGAAGCATCCGCATCGTATTCGGCATGCTGGTAATTCATGTTGGTCACCTGCGACTGCGCCAGACTCTGTTCGGCTGCGGCAGCTTCCTCGCGTGACTGGATACGTACCGTCATGACGATCTTCGCCACTTCATTGCGGATCAGGTCCAGCATCTGGCCGAACAACTGGAAGGCTTCACGCTTGTATTCCTGCTTGGGATTTTTCTGCGCATAGCTGCGCAGATGTATGCCCTGGCGCAAATGATCCAGTGCCGCCAGATGCTCACGCCAATGGCTATCCACGCTCTGCAGCATGACGCTGCGCTCAAACCCCGCAAACGCTTCCTTGCCGACCACATCGATCTTGGCCTGATACACATCGTCCGCCGCTTGCAGCACTCGCTCCAGCAGTTCCTCGTCCGTCAGGTTAGGCTCGTCTTCCAGCATTTTCGTCAGTGGCAGTTGCAACTGCCACTCGCTGGCCAGAGTGGCTTCCAGGCCGGCGACATCCCATTGCTCGTCCACCACGCCTTCCGGCACATAAGCCCGGAACAAATCCGTGAAGGTGCCATGACGCAGTGCCTGGACCATTTCCGAAATATCCTGGGACTGCAGCAATTCATTGCGCTGCTGGTAAATCACCTTGCGCTGGTCATTGGCAACATCGTCATATTCCAGCAATTGCTTGCGGATATCGAAGTTGCGGGCTTCCACCTTACGCTGGGCCGATTCGATCGAACGCGAAACGATACCGGCTTCGATAGGCTCGCCCTCCGGCATCTTCAAGCGGTCCATGATGGCGCGCACGCGGTCGCCGGCAAAGATGCGCAGCAGCGTGTCATCCAGCGACAGGTAGAAACGCGAAGACCCCGGATCGCCCTGACGGCCGGCACGGCCGCGCAACTGATTGTCGATACGGCGGGATTCATGCCGCTCGGTGCCGATGATATGCAGGCCGCCAGCCGCCACAACCTGGTCATGCAAAGACTGCCATTCGTCATGCAAGGTGTGCGCACGCGCCTGCTTGTCGGCGTCGCTTAATGCGGCATCTCCTTCGATCAGCTGGATCTGCTTTTCGACATTACCGCCCAGCACGATATCCGTACCGCGACCGGCCATGTTGGTTGCGATCGTGATCATCTTCGGACGGCCGGCCTGTGCAATGATTTCCGCTTCGCGCGCATGCTGCTTGGCATTCAGCACATTGTGCGGCAGCTTGGCCTGATTAAGTATCGTAGACAGCAGCTCGGAATTTTCAATCGACGTCGTACCCACCAGCACCGGCTGGCCGCGCTCGTGGCAGTCCTGAATATCGGCGACGATGGCATTGAATTTTTCCTGCGCCGTCTTGTACACCTGGTCCTGCTTGTCGGTCCGCTTGCTGGGCCGGTTCGGCGGAATCACGACCGTTTCCAGGCCATAGATTTCCTGGAACTCGTAGGCTTCGGTATCGGCGGTGCCGGTCATGCCGGACAACTTGCCGTACATGCGGAAGTAATTCTGGAAAGTGATGGAGGCCAGCGTCTGGTTCTCATGCTGGATGCGAACGCCTTCCTTGGCCTCGACCGCCTGGTGCAAACCATCCGACCAGCGGCGCCCCGCCATCAGGCGGCCGGTGAATTCATCGACGATGACGACTTCGCCGTTTTGCACCACATAGTGCTGATCACGATGAAACAGTGCATGCGCGCGCAACGCGGCGTACAGATGATGAATCAGCGTGATGTTGCTGGCGTCGTACAGGGAACTGCCTTCCGCGAGCAAGCCCATGCGCGCCAAGATTTCTTCAGCATTTTCATGACCGGCTTCGGTCAGCAATACCTGGTGCGTCTTTTCATCCTTGGTGTAGTCGCCGGGCACTTCGATCTGCCCCTTGCCGTCCGGCGTAATTTCGCCGACCTGCAAGGTCAGCAGCGGCACCACGCCATTCATCTTGAGATACAGCTCGGTGTGGTCTTCGGCCTGGCCCGAGATGATCAGCGGCGTACGCGCCTCATCGATCAGGATGGAATCCACCTCATCGACAATCGCAAAATTCAGGTTGCGTTGCACCCGGTCACGCAGCTCGTAGACCATGTTGTCACGCAGGTAGTCAAAGCCGAATTCGTTATTGGTGCCGTAGGTGATGTCGGCCGCATAGGCTTCCTGCTTCTGGGTATGCGGCATTTGCGACAGGTTCAAACCCGTGGTCATTCCCAGCCAGCTATAGAGATGGCCCATCGATTCCGCATCGCGCTGTGCGAGATAATCGTTGACCGTCACGATATGCACACCCTTGCCGGCCAGCGCATTAAGGTAGGCCGGCAAAGTCGACATCAGGGTTTTACCTTCGCCGGTCCCCATTTCAGCGATTTTCCCGCTATGCAAGACCATGCCGCCAATCATCTGCACATCGAAATGGCGCATTTTCAGCACCCTTTTACTCGCCTCCCGGCATACCGCGAAAGCTTCCGGCAATATGTCATCCAGCGTTGCGCCCTGCGCCAGCCTGTCCTTGAACTCCGGAGTTTTCGCCTGCAACTCCGCGTCGGATAAGGCTTCCATCGCTGGCTCAAGCGCATTGATGTCGCGAACGAGTTTTTGATACTGCTTCACCAGCCGCTGATTGCGGCTGCCGAATATCTTGGTAAGAAATGACATGCTCTTAAAATTTTCAAAAATCGCTGTCGGAAGACCGGTCAGTAAATCGCCTGCCAAGTTGCGTGTTACGAAATGAAGGATTCTAACACGCGCCTTTCTGCCCGCTGCCGGCTACAAGGTGCGCCGAAAAAAGCCTGGCGTATGCACTTTTCCCGCCGCTCGGGCGAAAAAAGATACAGCATAGCTTTTAGTAAGCATTAATGGAAAGAAATATAAGAACTGCTCGCCCCAGATCAAGGGGGCAGCAAAACTTAATTAGGGAGCCAGGGTGAGGACTGGGTCCGGACTGGCGCCAGCCGACAGGAACTTGCGGGGGTTTTGCGGAATGCCCTTGACCAGCACTTCAAAGTGCAAATGAGGACCGGTGGACTTTCCCGTCGAGCCGACACGAGCGACCTGCTGGCCGCGACGCACGATATCTCCGACTTTCACCAGCAGGCGGGACGCATGGGCATAACGCGTGACGATGTCATTGCCATGATCGACTTCCAGCATGTTCCCGTACTGGTAATGATATTCCGCCGCGACGATCACCCCGCCGGCCGCGGCCAGAATGGGCGTACCGGGAGGCGCCGCGAAATCCAGGCCTTCGTGAAAACCGCTACGGCCTGAAAAAGGATCCAGCCGCCAGCCGAAGCTCGATGCCTGGTAGCCGATATTGACGGGCTGCGTGGTCGGCAAAAGGCGGGATTTGACCTTGTCGGCCATGAGTGTCGATTCCACCACATTCAGATAGTCGGCCCGGTGTCCCATATCCTGTGCCATGGTGTCGAGCAGGCCTTGAAACGCATCCAGCGACAGCGGTTCGCCCGGCGTAGGCGTGGGTGCGGGCACGGGTGAAGCGGGTTCGGCGCCACCGACACCTGGCGCACGCTTGAAGTCGAACTCTTCCGGCTTGATGCCTGCCAGGCCTTGCACCCTTTCACCCAGCGCGTCCAGACGCATCAACTGCGCCTGCATTTCTCCGACGCGTATCGCCATCGCCTCCAGGTTTTCCTTCACGTACCTGTCGCGCTCCGCCCTCTCCTTGCTGGAGGTCATGACGGCCAGTTTCTCCAGAATGGGCAGATCGACTTCTGCGGCAATGCGCAGGGTCAGGTAATACAACAGGAAGCCCATGCATACTGCCGTCGCCAGAAAGGCCGCTCCCGCCAGCATCAGGCGCCAGCCGCTTAGCGTAAGGGAACGGGCATTGAAACGCGAGTGCAGTACGATGATTTGCATGGGGTTCTCAGCGCCTCTCGGACCTGACAGTTATGGTAATGTGTGCCAATGCGAAAACCATTGAGCTCATTTCCTTATGTAGGGCAGACGACCTCATCTGCTGGTGCAGCGACGGCTGCTCAGGAGGTAGGCCACTATCTGCGCAGGCATGAGCGCATGGCGTCTTTGATACCGACTGCGCAGCGCATCATGAGCTTGCAAAAAGAATGCTTGAGCATTCTTCCTGCGATGTTCCGGGACTGTACGGTGCTGCGCTTCGAGGCGGGAGAAATAATGCTATCCGTTCCACATACGGCGCTGGCCGCGAGGCTAAAGCAGCAGGCGCCGCAATTGAAGCAGGCCTTGCTAAAGCGTGGATGGCAGATTAATTCAATCCAAATGAAAGTTCAAGTCAAAAGCACAACGCCTGAGCCACCAGCTTGTAAGCAAGTGTTTCTTCCGCAATCTGCGGTGGCTTCGCTCGCGGCGCTGAATAATGAACTGGAGAATACGCCGCGCAATGCGGCATTGAAGGAAGCAATCGAGACCATGGTCAGGCGCCATCTCAAGGCCTGAAGCACGATTTCCTGTGCTGCCCCCGTTTACCGTCCCTCTTCGAGCGCAAGATTGCAATTGCGAACTGGCCCGACATCAGACTGCCAGGACTGCGGCTTGCACTAAATAAACAGGAAGTAAGAGAATTAGACTGGCGGACAGCGGCTTAGAGACAAGAAGAGAAAAGCCTGGTCAATCCAGCGCCCACTCCTGGCCGATCTGGTGCGCATAGGTAGGCGGCGCCGCCTGCACATCATCGAAGCTCACTATCTCATAGGAATCAGGCTGCGCCAGCAGGGCGCGCAACAACTGGTTATTCATGCCGTGCCCGGATTTGTGAGCGGTATAGCTTGCCAGCAAGGGATAGCCGACCAGATAAAGATCGCCGATGGCGTCGAGGATCTTGTGGCGCACGAATTCATTCTCGTAACGCAGACCGTCCACGTTCAGGATGCGGTACTCATCCATCACGATCGCATTCTCGAACGAGCCGCCGCGTGCCAGGCCCATGCCGCGCAGCGTTTCAACATCCTGCATGAAACCGAAGGTACGGGCTCGGGCTATTTCCTTGACGTAGGATTCGATCCCGAAGTCGACCTCCGCGATCTGGCCGGTTGTGTCCACCGCCGGATGCTTGAACTCGATGAAAAATTTCAGCTTGAAACCATCATAGGGTTCCAGGCGAGCCCACTTCTCCTTGGCCCCTTCTCCTTCGCGCACCTCCACGGGTTTCTTCACTCGGATAAAACGCTTGGGCGCATTCAATTCTTCCAGGCCGGCTTGCTGCAACAGGAAGACGAAAGAAGCGGCCGAACCATCCATGATGGGAATTTCTTCCGCAGTCAAATCGACATACAGGTTGTCGATCCCCATGCCGGCACAAGCCGACATCAGGTGCTCCACGGTCGAGACGCGCGCATCGCCCTGCTGCAGCACGGACGCCATGCGCGTGTCGCCTATGCCGGTTGCGGAAGCAGGGATATCCACCACCGGCTCCATGTCTACGCGACGGAAAATGATTCCCGTGTCAGCGGCGGCCGGACGCAGCGTAAGTTCAACCTTGGTACCGGAATGCAGTCCGATGCCAGTGGTCTTTACTTGCTGTTTGATGGTGCGTTGTTTGAGCATGCGCCATTATAACAACTGGAAAAATTCCACGCTGTGGCAAGTCATGACTTTGCGCACCTATCGCGTGATATCGCGTGTTTATTATCTTTTTGATTTTTCGTGGCGTTTTGCGGAAACTGCAAGGAAGCATGCAAGCG
>JAFAGG010000088.1 GCA_023422955.1 Pseudomonadota bacterium
CATGTCGATAGCACCTTTCTGCATCAGGAATTCCGCGCGCTGGAAACCCGGCGGCAGTTTTTCGCGCACGGTATTTTCGATGACGCGAGGACCTGCAAAACCGATCAGCGCCTTGGGTTCGGCGATCACGATGTCGCCGAGGAAGGCGAACGATGCAGAGACACCACCCATGGTGGGGTCAGTCAGGATGGAAATGAACGGCAGCTTGTGTTCCGACAGCTTGGTCAGCATGGCCGTGGTCTTGGCCATCTGCATCAGCGACAGCAAGCCTTCCTGCATGCGGGCGCCGCCGGTGGCGGTAATGCAGACAAACGGAACTTTCTGATCCAGGGCTGCCTGGGCGCCCTGGGCGAAGCGCTCGCCGACGACCGAACCCATGGAACCGCCCATGAACTCGAATTCGAAGCAGGAAACGACGACCGGCAGCGACAGGATGGAACCGCCCATCACGATCAGCGCATCGGTTTCACAGGTTGCCTCCAGAGCGGATTTCAGGCGATCCGGATATTTTTTGCTGTCCTTGAACTTCAGCGAATCGATGGGCAATATGTTTTGCCCGATATCGTAACGGCCTTCTATGTCCAGCAAGGCGTCCAAGCGCTCACGGGCGCGAATGCGCATGTGATGATCGCATTTCGGACAAACCTGCTGGTTGGATTCCAGGTCGGTGCGATACAGCACCGCTTCGCAGGACGGGCATTTAACCCACAAACCTTCCGGCACCGACTTGCGGTTGGCGCTGACGGAACGTTGAATGCGTGGGGGAAGAAGTTTTTCTAGCCAACTCATGGCGACCTCATTGAATATTCTGGCTGCTTACAGGGTGCGACATTGTAACCGCAGTCCTTCAACGCGCCAATGAAAGCCTCCATGGCGCTGCATTTTTACCAACATCTTACTCGTCCAGTGCCTGGCGTATTTCTTTTACAAATTGCAATACTGTGGGCACTGCCTGCTCCGGCGGAACCGTTTCCAGTTGCTGGATAATGCGACTGCCGATCACCACCGCATCTGCCACCTTGGCAACCGCCTTGGCAGTCGCTGCATCGCGGATGCCGAAGCCGACGCCGATAGGCAGTTTCACATGGCGACGAATATCGGCAATGCGCTTGGCGACTTCTTCGGTATCGATATGGCCGGCACCCGTCACGCCTTTCAGCGAGACGTAATAACTGAAACCGCTGCTCACCTTGCCTACCTGCATCACGCGCTCTTCGGTCGAAGTCGGTGCCAGCAGGAAAATCGGATCCAGGCCGTGGCGCTTCATTTCTTGAGTAAACTCTTCGCATTCTTCCGGTGGATAATCGACCACGATCACACCGTCCACGCCCGCTTCTTTCGCAGCTTTCACGAAGTTCGCCTGGCCCATGCGCTCGACCGGGTTGGCATAGCCCATCAATACCACCGGCGTATCCGTGTTGGTGCGGCGGAATTCGCGCACGTATCCCAGCACATCCTTGGTGGTCACGCCGAACTTCAGCGCCCTTTCGCAGGCGCGCTGGATCACCGGGCCTTCGGCCATAGGATCGGAAAAGGGAATGCCCAATTCAAGCACGTCGACGCCGCCTTCCACCAGCGCATGCATCAGCGGCACGGTCAGTTGCGGTGACGGATCACCGGCGGTCATGAAAGTAATCAGGCCTTTTTTGTTCTGCGCAGCCAGCGCAGAAAATGTTGATTCGATTCGGGACATGATGAGTATCTGTTTTTATCTTGATGCGGGCCGAAGCCATGGAAAGAAGCAGAGCGCTTGCGAAAGCAGCCGCTCATTCCGCCGCTTGCCGCGCGGCAGAATGACGCTTCTTACAGTTTTTGCTTCGTACGCTCGGCGACGGTATGCATATCCTTGTCGCCGCGCCCTGACAGGTTCGCGAGAATTACCTTGTCCTTGGGTAGCGTCGCCGCCAGCTTGGCAGCATAAGCGAGCGCATGGCTGGATTCCAGTGCAGGGATGATGCCTTCGATGCGGCAGCAGGTATGGAAAGCCTGCACCGCTTCTTCATCGGTGATGGACACATACTGCGCACGGCCGCTGTCTTTCAGCCACGCATGTTCCGGTCCCACACCAGGATAATCCAGGCCCGCCGACACCGAATGCGTTTCCATGATCTGGCCATTCTCATCCTGCAGCAGGTAGGTACGGTTGCCATGCAATACGCCCGGCACGCCCGCCAGCAGCGAAGCGGCATGGCGGCCGGTATCCAGGCCCTCGCCTGCCGGCTCAACGCCTACCAGTTGCACGTCCTGGTGTTCGATATAGGGATAGAAAATCCCCATCGCATTCGAGCCGCCGCCGACACAGGCCACTACGTAATCCGGCTGGCGTCCAGCCTGCTCGGGCATCTGCTCCAGGCACTCCTTACCGATCACGGACTGGAAATCGCGCACCATCATCGGATACGGATGCGGGCCTGCGACAGTGCCGATGATGTAGAAGGTGTTTTCGATATTGGTCACCCAGTCGCGCATCGCTTCGTTCAGCGCATCCTTCAGCGTCTTGGAACCGGACTCCACCGGCACCACTTTCGCTCCGAGCAATTCCATGCGGTACACGTTCTGCACTTGGCGCTTGACGTCTTCCGCGCCCATGTACACCACGCATTCCAGGCCGAAGCGCGCGCAGATGGTCGCGGTGGCCACGCCATGCTGACCGGCACCGGTTTCGGCGATCACGCGCGGCTTGCCCATGCGCTTGGCGAGCAGGGCCTGGCCGATCACGTTATTGATCTTGTGCGCGCCGGTGTGATTCAAGTCTTCGCGCTTCAGATAAATCTGCGCGCCGCCCGCGATCTCGGACCAGCGCTTGGCGTGGTAGACGGGGCTGGGGCGACCGACGAAATGCTTAAGTTCGTGCTGGAATTCAGCGAGAAAATCAGGATCGTTCTGATATTTCGCGTAAGCGTCCTTCAATTCCGTCAGCGCCTGCGTCAGCGTCTCGGCGACGAAACTGCCGCCGTAAGGGCCGAAGTGGCCGCGCGCATCCGGCAGATTGTAGGCAGCCTTCTGGTGCTGGGCTGTAGTCGCAAGGGGTTGGCGCTCGCCATAGTTTCCGAGCGCGTCGAGTTCTTTCATGTTCGTTCTCTGGATATCAGTGTTAGGTAGCTTCTGCTGCACGCACGGCGTTCACAAACGCCTGCATCTTGGCAGCATCCTTGATGCCCTTGCTTTGTTCGATGCCACTGCTGACATCGACCGCGTAGGGACGAACGCGATGGATTGCCTCAGTAACGTTTTGCACGGTCAAGCCACCACTCAAAACGGCCTGATGCGCGAGTTCTTTTGGAATGAGAGACCAATCAAATACCTTTCCACTACCGCCATAGCCATCTGTCCAGGTATCGAGCAGAAGACCGGAAAAAAGCGGCGATGCACGCCGATAGCTATCCGCGTATTCTAACAAATCGTTCGGCGTCATTTCCGGCTTCACGCGCAGCGCACGCAGAAACGGACGTTTGACGCGCGCCGCGATCTCTGCGCACTGCTGCGGCGTTTCATCGCCGTGAAACTGCAAGGATGAAATCGGCGCCTGTTCGGTGACGGCCTGTACCGCATCGACGCTGGCGTTGACGAACAGCCCGACTGCGCAGACGAAAGGCGGCACCTTGGCCAGCAATTGCGCAGCCTGCGCGGGCGTCACGTGACGCGGACTGGCTTCGTAAAAAACCAGGCCGATCGCATCCGCGCCTGCCGCTACGGCAGCTTGTACATCTTCGTCGCGGGTGAGGCCGCACAACTTGATTCGAGTCCTATGCATCGCTTCAATATCTTGCCTGTATCTTGTCTCGTGTTCCATCAGCTTGCCAGCCAGGAAAAAGCCGGCTGCTCTTGCTGCGGCAAGTTCCATTTTGCATCGTAGTCGATGCGCGCCAGATACAAGCCATCGGGCATGAAGGTCGGCGCGGCCAGCCTTCTATCTTTGCCCTGCAGAATTTCATTCATCCATTCCGGCTCGCGCATGCCGGTGCCCGTGAGGATAAGCGATCCGACAATATTGCGCACCATGTGATGCAGAAAGGCATTGGCACGCAAACTAAAGACCAGCAAATCGCCGCGTCGTTCTATGCCTATGCCATGCATGGTCTTGACCGGCGACTTGGCCTGGCATTCCGCCGCACGGAAGGCGGAAAAATCGTGTTCGCCCAGCAGATAACAGCTGGCAGCGCGCATGCGCTCCACTTCCAGCGGACGAAACACCCAGCCTGCCCGCCCCTGCAGCAAGGGCGAACGCACGGCATGATTGTGAATGACGTAATGATAAGTACGGGCACGGGCGCTATGCCGTGCATGGAAAAGTTCATCCCCGTCCGGCAACACTTCGGCCGCCCAGCGCACCGCGATGGAACGCGGCATATGCGCATTGACGCCACGTACCCAGGAAAACAGGGGGCGATCCAGGGCGGTATCGAAATGCACCACCTGCTCCATCGCATGCACCCCGGCATCCGTCCTGCCGGCACAGGTGGTTGCGATATTGCGTTGCGAGAATGCCTTCAGCGCCGCCTCCAGGCGATCCTGCACCGTATGGCCGTCGGGCTGCGTTTGCCAGCCGCGCCATGAGGTGCCATCGTATTCGACACCGAGGACTATGCGTTTCACTTGAGCTTTTCCGAAAAAAAATAAAAAACGGGCGCTGGCATCATGCCGCGCCCGTCTGGATCAGGCAAGTAATTACGCCATTTTTTGCAGCAAGTCTTTGGCTTTCTTCGCAAATTCGGCATGACCGGAAGCCACTACCTCATCCAGCAGTTCGCGCGCGCCTTCCTTGTCGCCGATTTCCCGGTAGGCCACTGCAAGATCCAGCTTGGTGGACAATTCCGTTTCGGTGGAAATCGGTCCCAGCGAAGGCAAGGGAATGCTGGGCTGAGCCAGCGCCACTTCATCCTGGCTCTCTTCCCACATGGAGCCGTCGCTGATGTCGGCTGCGCCGGAAGCCGGTGCAAAACTCAATGCGTCTGCCTGCTCCGATGCCTTGGGCACTTCAGGGATTTCCAGGTCCAGCTTCGGCTCCTGGAAAGCATCAAAGGACATGTCCAGCTTCAGCTCAGGCATGGCGTCTTCGGACGCGGCTTCCTTCTCTTCTTTTTTCTCTTGCATGGCAGCAGCCGAGTCTGCGGGAGAAGAAATCAGTTGTGCGAGCGGATCGTGGATGTCGGCATCCTTGCCTTCCTTGCCGTTTGACAGACCAAGATCGATATCGGACAGATCAAAATCCAGCGGCTTGTCTTCCGCCATATCTTCGCTGCCCAGTATGGAGAGGATATCGAGATCGTCCGCATCGGCTTCAGGCGCGGCAAAGGTGATTTCCTCGCTGGCGTCCTTCGAAGCTGCCGCCTTCATCTCGGTAATATCCTGCTCCACATCCCATTCGATCAGCGAAGCGGTATCGTTCGCCTCATCGGCGACGCTACCGGACTTGCCGCTACCCTGATCGGTGTCGAGGTGGAAATCGAGCGAGGGAGATTCATAGGCCTGCACGGCGGCGGATTCGTTTGCCGTGTTCCTGGACTTGTCGGAATCGAACGCCATGCCGCCGGAAACCATGGACAGGGAAGCTTGTGCCGCTTCCTGCTCACCTTCCGGCAAGCGCGTTGAATTCAGCAAAGCACCCAGGTCAAGCTCCTCGGCGGAGGGATTGTGACTATCGCCCTTTCCTGCGGCTGCGGCTGCATAAAGCAGATTGTTAGGATCGAGTTCGCGCCCCATTTCCGCTGCCTGCAACCACTCGTCTCCCATGCCGCCGGTCATGACCTGCAGTTCGCGGGCGCCCGCTGCGAATGCGATGAGATCCTTGCGGCGGTGATAGATCTCCAGCAGCTTCACCCGCACATTATGGCGAGTGGGCTGGGAGCGCAGTGCATCCTTGAGGATTTCCTCAGCCTGATCGTCCTTCTGGTAAGCGATGTAGACATCGGCTTCCGCGATCGGATCGACTTCATTGGCATCCAGCTGGCTGGCGGAAGGAGAGAAGTTCGTGCTGAACACGCTGTTGTTGGTATCGACGCTTTGTCCGCCGGTCGATCCGAACAGCGAGTTGCCCTGTACAAAGGAATCGCGTGCCAAGGCTTCCTGCTGTTGGCGACGACGGCGCATCATCACGCCCACCAGACCCAGCGCTGCCAGTATGCCGGTCAGCGGCAATAACAGCGGATGCGCCAGCAGATCGTCGACAAAGCTCGGCTCTTCCACCGGCGGCGGTGCAACGACCGGCTTAGGCTTGGCCTCGGGCGCTGCAGCGACAGGAGCGGGCGCTTCCGCCTGGACAGGCGGTTGCGCTTCAGTGGTTTCAGAAACAGCGGCTTCCGTGCCGGCCGCCACTACCGCTTCGCCTGGCGCGGCAGTATCGCTGAATGGTGCGGAAGCATTCGCTTCAAGTTCAGTTGCGGTTGCGATTACCGGTGCCACAGAGATCGCCACCGCGTCATTCTGCGCGGATGCAGATGCCTGTGTCTGGCGCTCCGCCATATCCGTGTTCTGCAACTGCAGCAGGCGTTGCATCGCGCCGAGATTTTTTTCCAGCTCTGCTATACGCGTATTTGCCTCAGCCAGTGCCTTTTCCTTGGCAATCAGCTCTTCTTCCGCATAAGCGTTGGCACCCGCCCTATCGCTGCCTGCCCCAGTCAGTCCGGCATTGGACAATTGCAGCCTGTCTCTTGCGGTCGTGGTGGAACCCGATTCTTCCACCTGGGTGGAAATCGTGCCGCTTGCACTTTGCCCCGCTTCGTCGCCCGCTACCGCTGACGACATGGCAACCTGGCTGGCCAGTCTTTCCTTGTACTGGTTGAAGTCGCGGGCCTGAGCCACCACGATGCGGCGTGCTTCCACGTCGGTTACGGCGCGCAGGGCATCTGCATCCGGCACATTCAGGATACGCCCGCTGCGCAGGCGGTTCATGTTGTTGCCGGAAAAGGCTTGGGGGTTGGCACGGTGCAATGCCACCAGCATCTGGTCTAGCGACACGCCTTCCGGCGCCACCTGGCGCGCAATCCTGCCCAGGGTATCTCCAGATGAAACGGTATAAGCGTTGACGGCAGGCTGTTCGCTGGCGGCACTAAGCGTTGGCGTGGGCAGCGCCGGTGTGGCGCGCGTAGCCGGCAGCACAGTTTCCCTGATTGATCCCCTGGCCGGTTCCGGCTGCGTGATTTCCGGCTGCGTCAAGGCCGCGGGAGAGGATGGCGTGAATTCTGTTTGAGGCACAGATGGCGCTGCAACTTGCGGCGAAGCGGCAGATGCTGCGGCAACCGGCGCAGGCGCGGCTGCCATCTGTACCGGCTGCGGTCTGCGCAGATCCAGCGGGTCCAGCATGAAAGTGTATTCGCGAATCAGGCGACTGCCCTGGCCTTCCACTTCCAGCAGCAAGTCCACGAAGGGTTCGTTGATAGGCCGGCTGGAGCTGACACGTATCACGGGCTGGCCGTTGCGCTGCTCCACGTCAAAACGCAAGGCACTCAACACGGGGTTGTATTCGATATTTGCGACCCGAAAGGTTTCCAGCGGCGCTAACCGGATCTTCAGGTTGTCAGCTTCATCCTTGCTCGTGGAATGCAGTTCTATCTCCGCATTCAAGGGCTGGCCGAGCGCGGAAAGGACGTGAATCTTGCCCAGGCCGACGGCGTGCGCACCGGACAACAGGGCAGTTGACAATATCACTGCGCTGATGGCCTTCATGGGAAAAGGAACAGACGAGATTCGACGATGTAGATGCGTTTTTTGTGACATAGCGTATGTGCTTCCGTAGGCGCGCTGCCTCTTTATAGACAGTTGGATATTGATACGGTGCAAGGGAGATTCACCTTAACATCAGGAACTTAGGTTCGCAAGCGGAACCATCTTGGCAAGATAAGCAAAATCCGCCATGCGCCTCTATGAGACGAAATGGCGGATTTTATTGTTGCCAAAGCGCGACAGGAGTAACGAATCGCTACCAACGCGCTGCTGTGAAATCAGGCTTCCAGCACGATACGCAACATGCGGCGCAGCGGCTCCGCAGCACCCCACAGCAACTGGTCGCCGATCACGAAAGCGGAGATGTACTCGGGGCCCATGTTCAGCTTGCGCACGCGGCCGACACCGACCTGAAGACCGCCGGTAATTGATGCAGGCGTCAGTTCCTGTTCGCTGATGCTGCGATCGTTCGGCACCCATTTCACCCAGGGATTGCCGGACTTGATCACGTTCTCGATTTCAGCCAGCGGCAGATCCTTCTTCAGCTTCATGGTCAATGCCAGGCTGTGGCAGCGCATCGCACCGATGCGCACGCACAGACCGTCAACCGGAATCACGGCGTCATTGCCGAGAATCTTGTTAACTTCTGCCTGGCCTTTCCACTCTTCCTTGGACTGGCCGTTATCCAGCTGCTTGTCAATCCAGGGGATCAGACCGCCTGCCAGCGGCGCCGGGAAAAATTCGCGCGGCACATCTTCGCGTATGGTTTTGGCGACCTTGCGGTCGATATCGAGAATCGCGGAAGACGGCGTCGCGAGTTCATCTGCAACGGCTGCATGGATAATGCCCATGCCCTTCAGCAGTTCGCGCATGTGGTTGGCTCCGCCGCCGGATGCTGCCTGATAAGTCATGGAGCTGACCCACTCCACCAGGCCTTCGCGGAACAGGCCGCCCACGCCCATCAGCAGGATGGAGTTGGTGCAGTTGCCGCCGATGTAGTTCTTGACGCCTTTTTGCAGTGCGCCGCGGATCACGTCCTGGTTGACCGGGTCCAGGATGATGACCGCGTCATCGTCCATGCGCAGCGTGGATGCCGCGTCGATCCAGTAACCGTTCCAGCCTGCCGCTCGCAGCTTGGGAAAAATCTCGGTGGTGTAATCGCCGCCCTGGCAGGTAATGATGATGTCGCACTGCTTCAATGCGTCGATGTCGTTCGCATCTTTCAGCGTACTTTTGCTCTTTGCCCATTCAGGCGCATTGCCGCCTGCATTGGATGTCGAGAAGAATACGGGATCGATGTGGGCGAAATCGTTTTCTTCCTGCATGCGCTGCATCAGGACCGAACCCACCATGCCGCGCCAACCTACCAAGCCTACCTTTTTCATCATCATTTCCTACGCTGCAGTGCCGCAAAAACGACACCTGGTTTGATCGTCACGGGCGGGCCAGCCGCCCCCATTACTACGCCAAAGCCTTGAGCACGGCGTCACCCATTTCCTTGGTACCGACCTTGGTCGTGCCTTCTTCGTAGATATCCGGCGTGCGCAGACCTTGCGCCAGCACCGTGCGCACCGCTGCTTCGATGCGGTCGGCCTGCTCCGCCTTGTTCAGCGAATAACGCAGCATCATCGCTGCCGACAGGATGGTCGCCAGCGGATTGGCAACGCCCTTGCCGGCAATGTCGGGAGCAGAACCGTGCGAAGGCTCGTACAGGCCCTTGTTGTTCTCATCCAGCGAAGCCGAAGGCAGCATGCCGATGGAACCGGTCAGCATCGCTGCGGCGTCCGACAGGATGTCGCCGAACATGTTGCCGGTCACGATCACGTCGAATTTCTTCGGTGCGCGCACCAGTTGCATCGCTGCATTGTCGACGTACATGTGATCGAGTTCCACGTCCGGATATTCCTGGTGGATTTCGGTCATGATGTCTTTCCAGAACTGGAAGGTTTCCAGCACATTGGCCTTGTCCACGCTGGTCAGACGCTTGCCGCGTTTTTGCGCGGTCTGGAATGCCACGTGCGCGATGCGGCGGATTTCCGGCTCGGCATAACGCATGGTATCGAAACCTTCGCGCGCGCCCTTGAACGGACCATCCGGCGCTTCGCGCATGCCGCGCGGCTGGCCGAAATAAATGTCGCCGGTCAGTTCGCGCACGATTAGGATATCCAGACCCGACACCACTTCAGGTTTGAGCGTGGATGCGCCTGCCAGTTCGGGATAGAGAATCGCGGGACGCAGATTGGCAAACAGGCTCAGATGCTTGCGCAGGCCGAGAATCGCCTGCTCGGGGCGCAGCGAGCGCTCCAGCTTGTCGTACTTCCAGTCGCCGACCGCGCCGAACAGGATCGCATCGGCTTCTTTCGCCAGCTTCAGCGTTGCTTCCGGCAGCGGATGACCGGCTGCCTCGTAACCCGCTCCGCCTACCGGCGCGCTTTCCATTTCAAATTTTTCGTCGAGCGCATTCAGCACCCTGACTGCCTGCTCCGTGATTTCAGTACCGATGCCGTCGCCCGGCAGAATTGCAATCTTCATTATGTTTTCTACTAAGGTTTTAGGAATCAGATGCTGTTCGCCAGCCAGGGATGGGCGGCGAGATGACGTTCTTCGAACGTCCGAATCTTGTCGGACTGCTGCAGCGTCAGGCCGATATCGTCCAGGCCGTTCAGCAGGCAATGCTTACGGAAGGCGTCAACGTCGAAGGCATAGCTCTCGCTGCCGTCGGCGGTTTTCACGACCTGGTTTGCCAGGTCCACCACCAGGCGATAACCGGGATTGGCTCCCACTTGCTTGAACAGGTGGTCCACCTGCTCTTCCGAGAGCACGATGGGCAGCAGGCCGTTCTTGAAGCAGTTGTTGAAGAAGATATCGGCGAAGCTGGGCGCGATGATCGCGCGGAAGCCGTATTGCTCCAGGGCCCACGGCGCATGTTCGCGCGAAGAGCCGCAGCCGAAGTTGCTGCGTGCCAGCAGGATGGAAGCACCTTCATAGCGCGGCAGGTTCAGCACGAAGTCCGGGTTGATCTTGCGCTTGGAATTATCCATGCCGGGTTCGCCCTGATCGAGATAACGCCATTCATCGAACAGATTGGGACCGAAGCCGGTGCGCTTGATCGATTTCAGAAACTGCTTGGGAATGATGGCATCGGTATCCACATTGGCGCGATCCAGCGGCGCGACCAGGCCATCGAGTACGGTAAATTTATTCATGCTGTTTCAAGTTGATTAATTGAGCTACCCGGCTGCGATGCTATTTATCTTCCGAGGCTGCCTTGTCTTTATCGGCATCGTACGGCGCCAGGCCGACTTTATCGCGGAACTTCGCATCGGCATTGCTTACCGCCTTGTCGACGCCTTCCATCTTCTCGGTAGCCGTCTCCATGGTCTGGCATCCCGAGACCAGGAATGCCGCTGTCAGCAGAACACCCATCAGTTTATTGATCATGCTCTCTCCTCGGCTAGGTATCGGATTACAAGTCGCGAATATCCACGAAATGGCCGGCAACGCCTGCGGCAGCGGCCATGGCCGGGCTGACCAGATGGGTACGTCCGCCGGCACCCTGACGTCCTTCGAAATTGCGATTGGAAGTCGATGCGCAGCGTTCGCCCGGCTCCAGGCGATCGGCGTTCATCGCCAGACACATGGAACAACCCGGATCGCGCCATTCGAAACCGGCTTCCTTGAAAATCTGGTCCAGCCCTTCACGCTCGGCCTGCTCTTTCACCAGGCCGGAACCCGGCACTACCATCGCCACCGTCACATTCGAAGCACGGCGCTTGCCGCGCACTACTGCGGCAGCGGCACGCAAATCCTCGATGCGGGAATTGGTGCAGGAACCGATGAACACCTTGTCGATGGCGATATCGGAAATCGGCGTATTGGGCTTGAGGTCCATGTAGGCCAGCGCTTTTTCCATCGCGTTGCGTTTGACCGGGTCCTGTTCCTGCGCCGGATCGGGCACGGTGCTGTCGACCGGCACCACCATTTCCGGCGAGGTACCCCAGGTTACCTGGGGAAGAATTTGCGAAGCATCCAGCTCAACTACGCTGTCGAACTTGGCATCCGGATCGGAGTGCAGCGTGCGCCAGTAGGTCACGGCACTTTCCCATTGATCGCCGGTGGGCGCAAAAGGACGGCCCTTCACGTAGTCGATGGTCGTGTCATCCACCGCCACCATGCCGGCGCGCGCGCCGGCCTCGATCGCCATGTTGCAGATCGTCATGCGGCCTTCCATGGACAGCGAACGGATCGCCGAACCGGCAAACTCGATCGCATAACCGGTACCGCCTGCAGTGCCGATCTTGCCGATCACGGCCAGCACGATATCTTTTGCCGTCACGCCGGCAGGCAGTTCGCCTTCCACCTTGACCAGCATGGTCTTGGATTTTTTCTGCAGCAGCGTTTGCGTGGCCAGCACGTGTTCCACTTCGGAAGTGCCGATGCCATGCGCCAGGCAGCCGAAAGCGCCGTGCGTGGACGTATGGGAATCGCCGCACACCACCGTCATGCCCGGCAAGGTTGCGCCCTGCTCCGGTCCGATCACGTGCACGATGCCCTGGCGCTTGTCGGCCATGTTGAAATAGGTCAGACCGAAGGTCTTGGCATTTTCATCCAGCGTTTCCACCTGCAGGCGGGAAGTCGGATCGGCGATACCTTCGCTGCGACCTGTGGTAGGCACGTTATGGTCGGCCACCATCAGGTTGGCTGTCTTGCGCCAGGGCTGGCGTTCTGCCAGTTTCAATCCTTCGAAAGCCTGCGGGCTGGTAACTTCGTGCAGCAGGTGCCGGTCGATGTACAGCAAGGTGGTGCCATCGTCGCCGGTATGAACAACATGCGACTGCCAAAGTTTGTCGTAGAGCGTTTGTGCCATGGTTTAGACGGGGAGGATTGCAGCAAGAATATTGATGAAAATCATTCGGCATTATGCCACATTGCGGAATGCAGAACCACGCGCGTCCCTGCTGCGGCTTGATGCCAGCAGGGACGCGCAGAAGCCGGAGCCTAAAGAAATGACAACTCAGGCCGGTTCTATTTTTTTCTATACAGAGGCATGACGCGCTCGGCATAGTCGGTCAAGTCGCGTATGCGGTCTTCGCGAGACGGGTGGGTGGAAAGGAACTTGGGCGGTTCGCTGCCTCCCGCCTGCCCCATCTTTTCCCACAAGGTAATCGCCGCGCGCGGATCGTAGCCACCACGAGCCGCCAGTTCCACGCCGATACGATCGGCTTCCACTTCATGGCGGCGCGAGTTGGGCAAGCCAAGCAAGCCCATGTAGGCGTACTCCAATCCCTGTTGCCCTGCCTGCCCCAGCCCTGCCACCGCCGCCGCCACCGAAATCAGCGAACCGGCAACCACCTGCTCGGAGGCGCGTTCACGCGAATGCTCGCGCAAGGCATGGGCGATTTCATGGCCCATGACCGCCGCCAGTTCGTCATCGGTGACCTTGAGTTTTTCGATGAGGCCGCTGTAGACGGCAATTTTCCCGCCCGGCATGGCCCAGGCATTCACTTCAGGAGAGGTCAACACATTGATTTCCCAATTCCACTTCGCGGCATCGGGACGGAAAATGGCCGTATTGGCAATCAGTCGCTTGGCGATGTTGCGCACTCTTTCCGTCTGGGCAGTATTGGTATTGAGCTTGCCCTGCTTTTTGGCGTCGGCAATCACTTCCGAATATTGCTTTTCCGCCATTTCATCGATCTGCTGTGCGGACACGGCCATGCGCTGGGACCTGTCAACGCCCACTACGCCGCCCTGCGTCGTTTGCACGCTTTCGCAGCCGCCCAATGCCAGCGCGGTGATGCCGACCACCAGATATTTACGCAAGAATTGGCTCATCATTAATTGACTCATCATTATTGTCGTTTTCCTTCCTTGTCTTGAAGCTGCCAGTGATAGGAATAGGCAGCGGCCACTGCTCCGCCCAATGCAAACAAGGCTGCTCCTACATAGACCGCCTGCGCGCCGAATCTTTCCCAGCACGCACTCAAAACCAGGCCGCCCACGGTGCCGCCCATTCCGTAAGAAATGCTGATGAATAAAGCTTGCCCCCTTGCCTGCAACGGACCGGCAAACCAGCGCTGCAAGGTGGCAATCGAAGCTGAATGATGCACGCCAAATGTGGCTGCATGCAATACCTGCGCCAGCAGCAACAATATCACCGATTCCGCGCCGAAACCGATGAGGAGGAAGCGAATGAAAGCCAGTATCAGGCTGGCCAGCATCAGATTCCTGATGCCGAAGCGGCGGAAAATCGGTGCCTGGTAAAAGAAGAAGGCGATTTCGCAAATGACGCCTACCGCCCACATCAGGCCGATCAGCGTCTTGCTGTAACCGATCTGCTCCAGGTACAGCGAATAGAACACGTACAAGGCCGCATGGGAGGCGATCATCATGAAAGTGGAAAGGAAGAATGCCGCCACTTCGCGCCGCTTCAGCATGCCGATGGCGGATGGAGCCTGATGTGCAATCCCGCTATGAGCCGGCTCCTTCACGCCCCAGCTCGCAAACAGCGTCAATCCCAGCATGCACAGTGAAATCCAGGGCATCAGTTCTATGCCCTGCCAGTCCATCGCCGGACCGGCACCCGCCACCGCCACGATAAACCCGACCGACCCCCACAGGCGCAGCTTGCCGTAATGGGTCAGATCGCCTTTCAGCGAGGACAGCACCATCGCATCCGACAGCGGCGCCTGGGCGCTGACGAAAAGATTCAGCACCACCATCACGACAAAGTAATAGGCAAAAGTCTGACCGAAAAACAATCCGCAAAAGGAAACGACCGCGGCCAGCGCGGTATAGCGCAGCACCGACACGCGCTGGCGGCTATGATCGGCCACCCAGCCCCACAGGTTGGGGCCGAAAATGCGCATTACCTGCATCAGCGACATCAGGATGCCGATCTGCGCCGCCGTCATGCCCTTCTCGGCAAAGTACAGGCTGGCGTAAGGCGCGAACACGCCTACGAAGCCGAAATAGCCGAAGAAGAACAGGGCAAAGTTAAAAGACTGGCTGGACCAGGCGGAAGGCGGCACGGTAAATATTCTTGAGGGTATGAACAGATCAGGGCAAGCGGCGATGCGCCTGCCCTTGCCCCTTAGGCGCGGGACCGAAGCAGCTTCATCGGGAATCAGCGCCTGGCTGCAGCCCCTGCGATATCGGGCGTGGCGACGTTCACATCGCCGCATTGCGCGCGATGACGCAAGGCATGATCCATCAGCACCAGCGCCAGCATCGCTTCCGCGATAGGCGTGGCGCGTATGCCCACGCAGGGGTCGTGGCGGCCGAAGGTTTCCACGGTGGCCGGCTGGCCTGCCTTGTCGATGGAGCGGCGCGGAATGCGGATGCTGGACGTGGGCTTGATCGCGATCGACACGGTGATGTCCTGGCCGGTCGAGATGCCGCCCAGCACGCCGCCGGCGTAATTGCTGGCAAAGCCTTCAGCACTCAGCTCGTCGCCATGCTCGGAGCCCTTCTGCGATACGCAGCCGAAACCGGCGCCGATTTCCACGCCCTTGACCGCATTGATGCCCATCATCGCGTAGGCGATCTCGGCATCCAGCTTGTCGTAAATGGGTTCGCCCAGGCCGACCGGGACGTTCTGCGCCACGACATTGATGCGCGCACCGCAGGAGTCGCCCGCCTTGCGCAGATTGTCCATGTAGGCTTCGAGTTCCGGCACGATGGCCGCATTCGGCGAGAAGAAGGGATTGTTCGGCACTTCATCCCAGGACTCGAAAGGAATGGCGATTTCGCCCAGCTGGCTCATGTAGCCCTTGAATACCGTGCCGTATTTTTCGCGCAGCCATTTCCTGGCGATCGCTGCCGCGCCCACTACCGGCGCGGTCAGGCGCGCGGAGGAGCGTCCACCGCCGCGCGGATCGCGGATGCCGTATTTATGCCAGTACGCATAGTCGGCATGGCCGGGGCGGAAAGTCTCGACGATGTTGCCGTAATCCTTGCTGCGCTGGTCTTCGTTCTTGATCAGCAGCGCAATCGGCGTGCCCGTGGTCTTGCCCTCGTAAACGCCGGACAGGATTTCCACCCGATCGGCTTCCTGGCGCTGCGTCACATGGCGCGAGGTGCCGGGCTTGCGGCGGTCCAGGTCAGGCTGGATATCCGCTTCCGACAATTCCATGCCCGGCGGGCAGCCGTCGATCACGCAGCCTATGGCCGGTCCGTGCGATTCGCCGAAAGTGGTGACGGTGAAAAGAGTGCCTAAGGTATTACCGGACATGATGAATGCGCCAACAGAAGGAAAGCCAACATTCTACCAGCCTCGGGCGGCAAGCCGGGCACATTCACTCGGTTTCGGCGGCCCGCGAACGCCATGCAGCCAGCCAGGCCCTGAAGCGAAACAGGAATTCCGGCACGCGCCAGAAGACGTAAAGCGCCACCAGCGCATTCAGCAATGCCGTGACCAGGAAAATTTCCGGGATGGACAAGCCGGCCTGCAACAGAACCATGCCCAGCAATGCCGCCGCCACCATGAACAGCGCATTAAGAATGTTCATGCCGGCAATCGTGCGCGACACCTGCTGCGGCGCGCAGCGCGTCTGTATCATTGCAAACAGCGGCACACTGTAGATGCCGCCGAACAGACCGATCAGCAGGCAGTCCGCCATGATGCGCACGCTGCCCTCGCTCATTACGAAAGCATGCCAGTCGGCGGGACCCGTCGCCAGGTAAGCGCTGCTCGCCAGCCAGAGATCGACGCCGAATATCGTCATGCCTATCGCCCCCAGAGGCACCAGTCCGATTTCTATCTTTCGGCCGGACAACCATTCGCATAACAGCGATCCGCTGCCGACACCGAGTGAAAACACCATCAGCAGCAACACGAATACCGTGCTGTCGCCTTGCAGCAAATCGCGCGCATACACCGGAAATTGCGCCAGCATGATGGCGCCATAAAACCAGAACCAGGAATTGGCGACGATGGCCCACCACACCGCATGGTTCTGCCGCATCAGACGCAGATTGGCCCAGCTCGCGGAAAACGGATTCCAGCCAATGGCAAGCCCCGGCGCTGCCGCCGGCGACAAAGGAATCCCGCGACTGGCAAGCCAGCCCGCAATAGCCAGCAACAATCCGCTGCCGGCAGCCAGCACTATGCCCCAGGGCTTGGCCATCACCAGCACCGCGCCCAGCACCTGCCCCAGCAAAATACCGACGAATGTGCCCATTTCGACCACGCCATTGCCGCCGGTCAGTTCGCTCTCTTTCAGATGCTGTGGCAGATAGGCATACTTCACCGGCCCGAAGAAAGTCGATTGCAATCCCATGGCCGCGATCACGATCACCAGCAGCCACAACTGGTGCGTCAGCCAGCCCACGGCGGCAATCGCCATCAGCACGATTTCCGCCATCTTCACCTGCCGCATCCAGCGGGACTTCTCCGCTCTGTCTGCCAGCTGGCCAGCCACGGCGGAAAACAGCACGAAGGGCAGTATGAACAAGCCGGGAATGAGATTGTTCAGCAAACCCGCATCGACTTCCGTCCAGTGCAGGCTGTCATAGGTAATTGCCGTCAGCAATGCCACCTTGAATACATTGTCATTCAAGGCTCCCAGGAACTGGGTCCAGAAAAAAGGAGCGAACCGGCGCTGGGCAAACAAGGAAAACTGCGTAGGTGACGTCATGTGCTTCAAAAGAAATGGCGAATGCGGAAAACGGCAGCACGCGACAAGAGCAGCCGTTTCAGAAGATGGGGGTGATTGTTACTCGCAAGCGGCAAGGAGGCAAGTCTGATGGGCAGACCTGAAACTTCGAAACGAGAGCGCAAGCTCATTGAACAGACGCTGTCAGCGAAGGCATCAGCGGAAGAAAAAAACAGGCGTGCAAACGGGAGGAAGTGAGGCTTTTTTTCTGAATGATCATGACAATTCGGCCGCACGGTTCAGGTGCGGCCGAATTGGAAACGGTGTTTTATTCGGTGCCTGGCCAGGCGCCGATATAGTCTTTGAGCATCCTGTTTTCAAAGCTCTGCGCTTCAAGCACTGCCTTGGCGATATCGTAGAAGGACAGGACGCCGATGACGCCACTTCCCCTGACCACCGGCAGATAACGCGCATGCTCTACCAGCATCACTCCGCGCACTTCATTGATATCGTGATCGGGCGTGATGGTGATGGGCTGCTTGTTCATGTGATCGCGCACCATGCCGCTGTCGGTCAGATTGCCCGCATTTCCGTGGACGGCTTTCATCACTTCGCGGAAGGTCAGCATGCCTACCAACTCCCCCTGCTCCATGACCACCAGCGACCCCATGTCCTTTTCCGCCATCATGCTGACTGCCTGCTGCATGGACGTATCAGGCGCCACCGTGACCAGGAAATTGCCTTTCAGCTTGAGAATCTCGGAAACCTTCATAGCTGCTCCTCGATAGTTGTTATTCTCAGGCCAGAGTAGCGCAAGCAGATGGAAAAAGCCAGCCTCGCCCAGGCAGGACTGTGCTGGATTGGACACAGCACAGCATGGATCAAGCAAGTGCCTGTTGTTTGCGTGAAATCACAGTCTTCACGATCAAACCATGCTTGCTCTTGGAGAGACTGACGGGACGCTTGCTGGCACAGTTGCAGGAATCTTGCATCCAACACCGATGGTAGTCCGCAGTCTTGCTTGCCAGTCGCTTTTCTTTTTCTTGAGTAAAGCTGAGTTGCAGCAAAATCCCACCATGCTACGTCTGCCAATCAGGTCACTCACCTAAGCATTGAATGAGCATGCCAGACAGGCGCGCAAGCCGGATCAGGAGCGAACGACCACCGGCGCCGGATGCATCGGCTTTTCGCTGAAGTACTGAGCCAGGCTATCATCCAGGCCTTTTTCCAGCGCGCGTTCCACGCGTTGCACGATGGGGTTCTTGTCCTGCGTGGAGAACACAAACAGGCGATAGACATCCGACAGCTTCAACTGCCCGGCATTGGCCAGCAGCACCCATCGCTCTTCAATGGCATTGGTGCGCAAACCCAGCGGTCTGCGCTTGATCGTGTCCGATTTGACGCGCGCGACCCATCCCGATTCCTGCATGCGCTGCAGCAGGCGTTCGGCTTCTTCCAGGCCGATGCGGGTACGCTTGCGCAATTCCTGCACATTGACGCCGGATGAACCCATTCCTTCGCGCGCCTCATGCAGTATGCCCAATATGGTCATGGCATCGATGAAGTCGCTGCCCGGCACCGCCACGTGCCACCAGCGCTCGTATTTAACGGTAGGCAAGGCGGCCGTCAGCAAGGCGCCAAACAGGGTGATCAGCCAGCACGAATAAATCCATACCAGGAAAATCGGCAAGGCGGCCAGCGCGCCATAGACTACGGTATAGGTCGGGAACTGGGTCACGAATTCCACGAACATCAGCTTGACGAATTCAAACGCCAGCGCTGCCAGCATGCCGCCCCAGATGGCGTCGCGCCAGGCAACCGTGCGATTCGGCACGGTCACATACAGCAGGGCGAAAGCCAGGGTGGTGAGCACCAGGGAAGACAGCGTGTAGAGCACCGTTCCCAGGAAAGCGAAGCGCTGGAAGATGTCGGCCGGGTCACCGAGAAAACTCGAGGTCAGGGAAATCGATCCGCCCACCAGCAAGGGCCACAGCGTAATCATCGACCAGAATATCAGCAGCCGCTGCGTGGGAGAGCGCCCTTCCTTCACACGCCAGATCTGGTTGAAGGTGCGCTCTATCATCGCCAGCATCGCGATGGCGGTAATCAGCAGGAACACGGCGCCCACGGTAGACAGTCGCGTGGCCTTGCTGGAAAAGGAATTCAGGTTATCGAGGATGGTGGTGGCGATGGGGCCGGGTATCAGGCTCTGCAGCACATTGATTTCCAGCGAAGTGCGGAAGTCCGAAAACAGCGGGAAAGTCGTAAAAATCGCCAGCGCTATCGTCAGCAAGGGCACCAGGGCCAGCACGGTGGTGAAGGTCAGGCTGCCGGCCACCTGGGGCAGGCGTTCTTCGTTCAAACGCTGCGCCGCAAAACGAAACAGCTGGCGAAGCTGCCTCATGCTCAGTCCGGATGAAAAGGGATTATGGTGTGTGGTCATTAGCCTATCCGCGTGCAATGCAATTTCAAGGGCTTCCTGCGCCGGCCTTGATGATAAAGCACCCTATAATAGCAGCATGACTACCCCCGACATTTCCCTACTCGTTTTGTATTATTCCCGCCATGGCGCCACACGCAAGATGGCGGAACTGATCGCGCAAGGCATAGACAGCGTTCCCGGTTGCGAAGCGCGCTTGCGCACCGTGCCTTCCGTCTCGCCCGTGACCCAGGCCGTGGAACCCGAAGTGCCTGCCGAAGGCGCACCCTACGTGGAATTGCGCGACCTGGAAGAATGCGCGGGCCTGGCACTGGGCTCCCCGACCCGCTTCGGCAACATGGCTTCCGCGATGAAATATTTTTGGGACGGCACTTCGGCGCAATGGCTGTCCGGCACACTGGCGGGCAAACCGGCCTGCGTGTTCACCTCCACCGGCAGCATGCATGGCGGACAGGAAAGTACGCTGCTCTCCATGATGCTGCCGCTGATGCACCATGGCATGCTGCTGCTCGGCCTGCCCTATACCCAGCCGGAATTGATGACGACCTCGACCGGCGGCTCACCCTACGGTGCCAGCCACTGGGCCGGCGTGAACGGCGGACAAGCGCTGTCGCAGGACACCCGCGCGCTGGCCATCGCGCTGGGCAAGCGGCTGGCTGAAACCGCGTGCCGACTGCGAGGCCAGGCATGCTGAACTCTTCCCAGAAAACTTGTCATATCCTGGCATCAGGCAGTCTCATTGCACTGATCGTGCTTTGCATTGCCTGGGAATGGTTCCTCGCGCCGCTCAAGCCGGGCGGCACGGTAATGGTGCTGAAAGTGCTGCCGCTGCTCTTCCCCTTGCCGGGCGTGCTGCGCGCCAAGAATTACACCTTGCAATGGTCGTCCATGCTGGTGCTGCTGTATTTCGCCGAAGGCGTGGTGCGCGCCATGTCGGAATCCGGCTTGTCGGCAGTGCTGGGCGGCGTTGAAATTTTATTGAGTTCGGTATTTTTCTTCAGCGCGCTGGCTTTCCTGGGTCCGCTGAAAAAAGAAGCTAAAAGACGACGCAAGGAACAGGCTGAAAAGGCTGCTGAATGAGTGAGTTTCTCGATCGATGCCGCGCCCTGGTCGGAGCCAGTTTTGTACTGACCGATGAAAGCGAGCTGGGAAGCTACCTGACGGATCAGCGTCGTCGCTTCACCGGCAAGGCATTGGCCATCGTAAGGCCGGGATCGCTTGAAGAAGTCGCCGCCATCGTGCGCCTGTGCAATGAATACCGGGTACCGCTGGTGCCCCAGGGCGGCAATACCGGCCTGGTGCTGGGCAGCGTGCCGGACCAGAGCGGCACCGCCATCGTGCTGTCGCTGACCCGCCTGAACCGGATCCGCCAGATCGACCCGGTCAATAATACGATGACGGTGGAAGCCGGCTGCATCCTCGCCCATATCCAGGAAGCCGCTGAAAAAGCCGAGCGCCTGTTTCCGCTGTCGCTGGCGGCCGAAGGCAGTTGCACCATAGGCGGCAACCTGTCGACCAATGCCGGCGGCACCGCGGTGCTGCGCTACGGCACCACGCGCGAACTGTGCCTGGGACTGGAAGTCGTGACGGCGCAGGGAGAAATATGGAATGGCTTGCGCGGCCTGCGCAAGGACAATACCGGTTACGACCTGCGGGATCTGTACATAGGCGCGGAAGGCACGCTGGGCCTGATCACTGCCGCGACCATCAAGCTTTTTCCCCAGCCCAGGGCCAGGCTCACCGCCCTGGCCGCGCTGCGCACGCCTGACGATGCATTGCGCTTGTTCACGCTGGCGCAGCAATATTGCGGTGCCGTGCTGACCGGCTTCGAACTGATGTCCGCCCTGTGCATGGACCTGGTCGGCAAGCATTTTCCGCAACTGCAGCTTCCTTTTGCAGACCGGCATGCGCAATACGTGCTGCTGGAACTGTCGGACAGCGAATCCGAAGCGCATGCGATGGCGCTGCTGGAAAGCGTGATCGGCAGCGCGCTGGATGATGACACGATACAAGATGCCGTGGTCGCGTCGTCGATTGCGCAATCCCAGGCCCTGTGGAAGCTGCGCGAGCATATCTCATCGGCGCAGGCGGCCGAGGGGAAAAATATCAAGCACGACATATCGGTGCCGATTTCTGCCATCGGCGACTTCATACGCGAGACCGATGCGCTACTGCAGCAGGCATTCCCGGACTGCCGCATGGTCACCTTCGGCCACGTGGGCGACGGCAACCTGCATTACAACGTATCGCCGCCGCAGGGTACCTCGGACGACGCCTTCATCGCCCGCCAGTCTGAAATCAATCGCATCGTTCACGACAGCGTGCATCGCTTCGGCGGCTCGATCTCGGCGGAGCATGGTCTGGGGGCGTTGAAGCGCGAGGAAATCCGGCGCTACAAGTCCGAAGTCGAACTCAAGCTGATGCTCACCCTCAAACAGGCACTGGATCCGCTCAACCTGATGAATCCCGGCAAGGTGATTTAAGTTGCTTCCGGGATTTCCTCCGGCAAAGTTCAATGAGGATAGCCATGAAACAGACGCCGACAAAAATGGAAACCGTGGACCGTCCGCGCGAGGTAGAAAGAATCATCCAGGGCATGCCCACTTCGGATGGCGCGGGCGTCAAACTGACCCGCCTGCTCACCAGCGACCTGCAGCAACGCCTCGATCCTTTCCTGATGCTGGATGCCTTCGGCTCCGACAATCCGCACGACTACATCGCGGGATTTCCCAATCATCCGCACCGCGGCTTCGAAACCGTGACTTACATGATCGCGGGCCGCATGCGCCATCGCGACAGCGCCGGCAACGAAGGCCTGCTGCAGAATGGCGGCGTGCAATGGATGACGGCGGGACGCGGCCTCATCCATTCCGAATTGCCGGAACAGGAAGAAGGCGTGATGGAAGGCTTTCAGCTCTGGCTGAATCTGCCCTCCAAGGACAAGATGCGTGATCCCTGGTACCAGGATTTTCAGAACGAGGACATACCGGAATTCCTGCACCCGGAAGGCGCCACCGTGCGCGTAATCGCCGGCAACACTCACGGCGTCGAGGGAGCGATGCGGCGCGAAACAACGCAGCCGCTGATACTGGATATCCATTTCCCGGCATCGGGCAGCTTCAGGCATGAATTGTCGCCCTCGCACAATGCATTTGCCTGCGTTTATCGCGGCACGGTGAACATCAACGGCACCACGGTGCCGCCGCAACGCATGGCGATCCTGGATAATGCGCCTGACAGCGATGGCGTCGTGCTTGAAAGCGAAGGCGAAGCCCGCGTATTGTTGATAGCCGGGCAAGCGCTGAATGAATCCATCATGCAATACGGTCCCTTCGTGATGAATACGGAAGAGCAATTGCGCCAGGCAATAATGGATTTCCGCGAAGGACGTTTCGGCTGAGAAATAAGGTCTGAGAGACAGTTTAAAAACTCATTGGAAAGAGATTCGATGTAACAGCAAAGCGCTCATGGCGAGGTAGATCATGTTTTGTGAGACATCGATGCGTTTTTCATAATCCCGCACCAGCCGACGCCACCGCA
>JAFAGG010000015.1 GCA_023422955.1 Pseudomonadota bacterium
TTCCGAACGAGGGGCGTCTTTCTTAGAAGAAGTCGATTGACTGGGCTTCTTGCCAAAAATTCCGAATATTGCCACGTTAGTCCTAGATCGGGTGCCTGCACCCATTTTTCTGAGTTCGTCGCAGATAACGAAGAAGGTTCGAAATAAGAAAATTCTTATCATGCCGCCCGCTATGTTTCAGAAGCACAGCGGCTTGATGCAAAGCTATTCCGGAGAACAAAAGATACTACAAGAGAAGGAGAGGGGGATATACCTTTTTGTGCCAAGCGTGGCTGATATGACGCTTTCTTAACACAAATCACGAAAGGTCAGTCGCGATACGGAACTAAAAGTTTCGCTTCTTATAAAGAGGAAGACGGTGGAAAAATAAAAAAGGCAGCGGTGACGCTGCCTTTTTGATGATACTTATGCAAGAGGTGGAATGATTGCTCGCAGGTATCAGTCGCCGTAAAGCTTTTGCTTCAGTTCACGACGCTGCTGCGCTTCCAGGGAGAGCGTGGCAGTAGGACGTGCCAGCAGGCGGGGAACGCCGATGGGTTCGCCGGTTTCTTCGCACCATCCATAGTCGCCTGTATCAATCGATTGTATGGATTGCTGCACTTTTTTCAGCAATTTGCGTTCACGGTCGCGAGTACGCAATTCCAGAGCGTGCTCTTCTTCTATCGTTGCACGATCAGCGGGATCGGGGACGAGCACGGTTTCACGCAAATGCTCGGTGGTTTCTCCCGCGTTTTTCAGAAGCTCGCGTTCCAGATCCTGCAGACGGACTTTGAAAAAAGCCAGTTGCGCAGGATTCATGTACTCATCTTCACTCATCGCCAGGATCTGCTCTTCAGTCAGCAGGGCGTTTTCGTTTGCGTTCGTCGCAGTCGGTTTAGTTGTTTTCGTCGCCACTTCGATTACTTTCGAAACTACGGGTTAGTCATTTTACGGCTGGAATTTTGAAAGTGTTTGTTGCTGCTCATAATGATTGCAGCTCCAATAAGACTTGCTGGTTAGGCAAGCCGCTTGTTTTCTATTGAAGAAATCCAAGCTCTTTCGATAAGGCTTCCTCCGGTTCGCCCTCATCCAAGCCGCTCGTTCATGCGTCCCCTGACGCTTGCATTGCTTCGGCAGCTTCTTGACTGCCTTTGAAGCCGGCCTAGGTTATACCAGACATTGCTCCAGTCCGCGAATAAATGTGGTCTGGGGCAGGTCTTCGCCAATGAAGACGATTTTGCTGCTGCGTGCTTCATTGTCGGCCCAGGGAGCGCCAATGTCGCTCCCCATGGTTTGATGAACGCCCTGGAAAACGACTTTCCGGTCGGCGCCATCCATCCACAACACACCTTTATAGCGCAACATGCGAGTTCCGTAAACCTGTATCAGGTTGCCTAAAAACTCATCCAGCTTGGCGACGTCGAAGGGGCGGTCGCTGCGAAACACAAAAGCGGATATGCGCTGCGTATGGTTTTCAGGCGCATGATCGTGAGCGCAATGTTCGTCGCAGTCGTGATCATGGTGGTGGTCATGGTCATGCGCATGATCGTGCTGCGCGCCCAGGAAGGCGGGATCGATTTCCAGCTTGTCGTTCAGGTTGAAGCCGCGGATGTCGAGAATTTCGTCCAGCGCCGCCTTGCCGAAATCCGCCAGCGTGATGGGCGCGCGCGGATTCATCGTCACCAGGCGGCGCACCAGCGTTTCCTTTTCCTGTTCGCTGACCAGGTCCGTCTTCGAGAGCAGCAGGCGGTCCGCGAATCCTACCTGGCGCTGCGCTTCCTCCTGCTTGTCCAGTTGCATGAGCCCGTGCTTGGCATCGACCACGGTGATGATGGCATCCAGTCTGTAAGTGGTGGCGACTTCCTCGTCGAGGAAAAAAGTCTGGGCGACCGGACCGGGATTGGCCAGTCCCGTCGTTTCGATGACCACGCGCTCAAAGTCGATCTTGCCATCCCGGCGCTGGCTGGCCAGATTGCTCAGCGCAATGATCAGGTCGCCGCGCACGGTGCAACAGATGCAGCCATTGTTCATTTCGACGATCTGCTCGTTGTGGTCCTGCACCAGCAATTCGTTATCGATGCTTTCTTCGCCAAACTCGTTTTCGATCACGGCAATCTTGTGGCCGTGGCGCTCCTGCAGGATGGTCTTGAGCAGCGTGGTTTTACCGGCGCCAAGAAAGCCGGTGAGTATGGTGACGGGAATGAGCGCCATGGTTGATCCTTGGTTGGGCTGCGCAGCCGGGCCGCTTTGCATAAGCCGACGATTATGCCGCATTTGCCGGACTCGTTCCGAAGCGGCTTTTACCTGGATTGCTTTTTGGCACGCGGATGCGCAGCGTCGTACACCTGGGCCAGGCGTTGAAAGTCGAGCGAGGTGTAAATCTGGGTGGCGGCAATGGAAGCATGCCCCAGCATTTCCTGAACAGCGCGCAAGTCGCCGGAGGATTGCAGCACGTGAGAAGCGAAGGAATGCCGTAACACATGAGGATGCACCCGTCCCGGCAAACCCAGGGCCTTGCCGTGCGCGACCAGGCGCGAATACACGATATTGCGCGACACGCGCTTGCCGCGCTCGGTCAGAAACAGCGCAAAGCAGTCCGGCGCCAGGCTTGCCGGAACCAGGCTGCTGCGCAAGGGCAGCCAGTCGCGCAACGCGGTCAGCGCCGACGAACCGACGGGCGTGCGGCGCATCTTGCCGCCCTTGCCGGTAACGGTCACTTCGCCTGCGTCGAAATCTATCCAGCCTTGCGATACATAATCGCCTTCCTTCACATACTGCAGATCCAGTCCCACCAGCTCGGAAACGCGCAAGCCGCTGGAATACAGCAATTCGAACATCGCGCGGTTGCAATGCGCAACGACAGGGGAAGTTTCGGAAGGCGGCGGACTCGATACCAGGTGAACCGCCTCGTCGCTACTCAGTGCCTTGGGAAGCGGCCGATTCAACCTGGGAGCTTTGACGCCTTCGACCGGATTGCAGGCCAGCGGTTTTTCTTCCGCCAGCCAGTGATAGAAATTGCGCCACGCCGACAGCTTGCGGGCCAGCGAACGCGGATTCAGGCCCTTGGCATGCAATTGAGAGAGAAAGCGGCGCACCTGGTGCTGCGTCAGGGCTTCCAGGCGGGCGCCGCCCGCGTCATCGGCCAGCCGGCGCAATTCTTCCAGGTCGCGCCCGTATCCCAGCAGGGTGTGCGGCGACAGCTTGCGCTGCGTGCGCAAATGCTCCAGGTAACGCTGGATGTCGTCGTCACCGTCGCCGTGGTGGGCAGCCGTCATGATGCGGTTTTCAGGCCAGCAGGCAGGTCAGGGCGGCGCTGCTGGTTTCGCCTATCTTGGCCAGAAAATCGGTGGCCATGTCAGCGGTAAAGCGCTGTGGATCGGGCGAACCCATGACCAGCAAGCCGAAAGTTTCGCCATTGTCTTCGCGCCGCAGCGGAACCAGGGCCAGGGATTGCACCGCTGCACCGTCTTCCAGCCAGTTCGCCGCTTCAAAGTCCTGGTTGGGGCCGCAATACGGCGTGTTCAGGCTGCCGGTGAACAGGCGCACATCGGCCGATACGGCTGCGCTGAACCAGGTATGGGAATATTCGTCGGCCGCTCCCCACAGGCGCAGCGTTGCATGCGGCACCTGGAACACGGTGCGCAGGCTTTCCACCAGCCCATGCGGCAGGTCCACGTCATTGCGGGCGGTCAGCAGCGTCGTGACCCAGGCATGGAACTTGGAAGTAATGTCTTCATTCTCCTGCGCAATCCTAACCAGGTTGGCGAAGCGCAACTCCAGGTTCTTGATCTTTTCGCGCAAGACTTCCATCTGCCTTTCCTGCAGGGATACGGTGCGTGCTCCCAGCGGGCTGGTCAGTTTGAGCTGGCCGAACAGTTCGGCATGCTCTTCAAAGAATTCGGGATTTTCCGCCAGATAGCGGGCGACGGTATCGGAATCAGGTTGCGCGGTCATGTTGCCTCAGAAGCTGGATAAGGAAAACGGCTGGCAGCAATCATGCATTCTTGCCGGGCCGGAGTTTGGCATGATTTTAACTGACCGCCGCTATTTAGGGATTCGAAAGCAACATCAGGAAACTTTTCTGTCGCTTAATTTTTGGGGAAGGAGGCTGGCCGGACCAGCTCCGGTAGTTAAAAGGGATGTGCATTCGAATCGCGCAGATAAAACACGACAAGGAAACCTGGGAGGCAAAAAGCAAAAGGCACCTTTCGGCGCCTTTTGCAGTCAAGCAAGCAAAAAAGTAAGTGGCCAGGCTTAGAACCTGTGCTGTATGCCCAGACCGAAGGCATTGGCATTTTCACCCGCACGTGCCACACGGTAATCGCCATCCGCAATCGCGAGGCTTGCACCTGCATCGTTGTCGGTGCGCACATAGCGGGCGATCAGCGCGGTGCGCTTGGAGAGCGAATAGTTGTAGCCCAGTGCGATGACATTGCTGTCGGCATTGTCGACATCACGATTTTCTATATGGATGTAATTCGCGATGATCTTGCCATTGCCCAATGGTGCCGATACGCCTACCATGCCGCTGCGGGCATCGCTGCCGGCCCCGTCGTCGGAACGATTGCCGTAGGCTGCATGCAACTTGGCCACGCTGAAATCGTAGGTGACGCCCAGAATCGTATCGTCCCTGTCAAGGTCGGGATTGCCACCAATAACACCAACATTGATGTTTTCGTGGGCAAGCTGAACGCTAAGTGGGCCTGTGTCATAGCCCACACGTAGGCCGATCACCTGCCTAAGGGAGCTGTCTCCATATTCTTCACCGAAGTTGTAATAGACACCGGCATTAAAGCCGCCGAAGTTAGGTGTTAGATAGGTCAATTGATTGGGACGACGCTGCGCGATAGGATTGCCTTCGGCTGGATCGACAACATAGTTACCGTTGTTGAGAAAGTAGTCGTGCGCGTTGGCAATGCCGGCTGCACCGAATGGATCGATCTTGCCGAGCAGATCCTTCATGGCAGTATCCTGACGACCCAGACGTACCGTACCGAAGCCGCCATCCAGACCAAGGTAGGCCAGGCGGCTAAAGGTGTTGGAGCCTTCTCCGGTACTTGCGTCAAAGCCGGATTCCAGAACGAAATGGCCTTTCAGGCCGCCTCCCAAGTCTTCGGAACCCCGAATGCCCCAGCGACTCGCAGCGCCGATGCCGCTGTCCAAACCTGTCCTGCGATCATCTCCATCGTCGGCAATCACGATACCCGCATCGACCAAGCCATACAGCGTTACCTGGGCTTGTGCCACGCCTGCAAATGCTCCCAATACAGCTAATGCAACTAGCGATTTCTTCATTGAAATATCTCCGAGAGTGAAGGTTGAGCGAAAACAGGGCCGGCAGGCGCAACCAGGGCCGCCAGCGCAATAAGAAAATTTTTCATCGCTCTATCTTGATACGCAAAGTTAGAGGAGAGATCCGATCGAGTCAGATGCATCAACACTAAGCGTTTGCATGCGGAGTGGGGATAACTTGGTTTTGCGCAGATGTTTTCATCGGTGGAAAGCGCAACAAGGAAATTAACTCGTCGTTTTTTTGTCACTGCATTTGCGTAATGAGGTGCAGCAATTTCAGTGGTCAAAGATCGGCAGTTCTGCTTATTATTTAATCACGGAAACAATCTGTGTTGCTGTGAGTTATTTTGGTTTTTCCATGGAAATAGAAATGGCACATCGAGAGGCTTTACATACCATTCGAGCTGCGCGTGCCGGACATGCAGTCGCGCAGCTGGAGCTGGGGAAGAAATATCTTTTCGGCGGAGCGGGTCTGCCTAAAAATTCAGCAAGTGCTTTATATTGGCTGGATCGTGCTGCTCAGCAGCAACAGGAAGATGCCTGGGTCCTGATTGGATCTTATATTCCGTTCGAAACGGCCCAGCATGCAACCAATATTCAAAAGCTCTGCTTCTGGTACCGGCGCGCTTTCGAGGCTGGCGAGTTGCAGGCAGGAATCGTATTCGCCAAGCTGGTGCTGGCTTATTCAGAATTACTCAACGATGCTGAACAACGTGCTTTTGCCCTCCATGCGATTCGCGTGGCGGCCGAGGCGGGGCATGGGGAGGCATTGTGGTTATGGGCACAGGTTTGTCGCGGCGAGCTTTTCGATCGGGTACATGCCGGTCAGCCTGGTCAATCAAGGGGCGAAGGGAAAGTTCGGCAACAGGAAGCGGATACATCGGCATGGCAAGTATGGGCCATGCAAGCTGCGGCCAAAGGTATTGACGCTGCGCGCCAAGCCCTGGAAACGGATGCATGGGATAGGCAGGACTATCACTTGTATCTGAAATGGGCGTGGCCTCCTGCGCGCGCCCTGGTGCAGGCGACACCTCATTCCTCCCGAGTGCTTTCCACGCTGAACGCGCGCGATGTGGAATTGCTCAAGCGTTGCGCGCATGCGCTGGAGATAAGCCGGCAGGCCCCGCCGGAAGAAATACAAGCTTACTGGGAGACGGCAGCGCAGGCGGGAGATGCGCAAGCACAGTTTACGTTGGGACTGCTGCTGGCAAAAATGGATGAGTCGGGGCAGCGTACCGATACGGGGTCTGGACGTGTCGTCTACAAAAAAGCCTTGCGCTGGCTTAAGGCGGCTGCAGAACAGGGAAGGGCAGAGGCGTATTACCTGATCTCCAGGATTTATCTGAAGCCTGAGTTTTCGCAGCGAGACAGCGTGTTGGCGCAGCAATATCTGCAGCAAGCAGCGCAAGCCGGACATGTGCCGGCTCAACTGGAATGGGCGGCCGATTTATGGCGCAGGCGTGCCAATGAAAATGGCGAAGATGTGGAAGCGCTGTATTGGTTCAGCCAGGCCGCAAACCAGGGCAGCGACGAAGCGCAGCGCTGGCTGGGGCAAGTGGCTGCTTCGGACGGCCCCCAGACTTGGGCCAGGCAGGCCAGCGACAAGCTCGGGAATGAACGCGTGCGTCAGGCGCACGCTGAGTTACCTCTGGCTTCGCAATATCTCGCTGCACGTATAGAACTGGCGCTGCTTTTCGGCCTGTCGCGCGCCGAGGCATTGTTGCTGGATATAGGCAAAGCCGATTGCGGGCATTGCCTAGTCATCGATATCCGCCAGCATCATCCGCGCAGTAAGCGGCGCCTGGTGGCGATGCAAAGCGAGAAGACGCGTCAGGCAGTAAACCGAATTCGCCAGCTGTTTCAGCAAGTCGATTGCAGCGAGCATGGCCCAGAAGGCAATTACCGGCGCCGTCTTTACCGGCTCAAGAACCTGATGGGACCGGCGCAGAATCCGGTGCGCGCGGTGCCTGGCGTCATATCTCGATCTCGCCTTCAAATACCGTCGCTGCCGGTCCGGTCATCCTGACCGGCGTATTTTCTCCTTCCCAGGCGATCGTCAGTTCGCCGCCGCGCGTGCTCACTTGCACCGGCGAATCCAGCAGGCCACGGCGAATGCCGGCGACTGCCGCGGCGCAGGCGCCGGTGCCGCAGGCCAGGGTTTCGCCGGCGCCGCGCTCGAATACGCGCAACCTGATGTGATGGCGGTTAATGATTTGCATGAAGCCGGCATTCACCCTTTTGGGGAAGCGGGCATGGTTCTCGATCAAGGGACCTTCGCTTGCTACCGGCGCGGTTTCCGTATCCTCGACAAGCTGCACCGCATGCGGATTGCCCAGGGATACCACGGAAACCGGGATGGTGCGGTCGGCAATATCCAGCGGCCATAAGGCATCCCTGCCCTGCATCTCGCTGCTTAATCCCTGGGCGTCGAACGGAACGCGTTCCGGCTCCAGTATCGGTGCGCCCATGTCCACGGTAATGCGTCCATCATTTTCCAGCCGGGGCTCGATGATGCCGGCCAGCGTTTCAACACGGATGCGTGGCTTGCCGGTCAGGCCCTTGTCGGTCACGAACTTCACGAATGCGCGCGCGCCGTTGCCGCATTGTTCGACTTCGCCGCCATCGGCGTTGTAGATGCGGTAGCGGAAATCGGCATCGGGAATGCGCGCCTTTTCCACCACCAGGATCTGGTCGGCACCGATGCCGAAGCGGCGGTCTGCCAGCGCGCGCCACTGGTCCGCGCTGAAAGCTATGGATTGGCTGATGGCATCGATGACGATGAAGTCATTGCCGGCACCGTGCATTTTAGTGAAGCGCAATTTCATGATTGTGCTGACTAGGGTTGAAATAGGGGTTGAAATAGGGGAGTAGCAGTGTTGCGGCGGCAAAGGCCGAGCGCCGCCATCAATAGAAACTGCTTTCCCCTTCCGGCCGGGTTTTGAAGCGTTTATGCGCCCAGAAATATTCTGCCGGCGTTTCACATGCTCGTTCTTCGATAAAGGCATTCATGCGTCGCGTAGCGGCAAGCATATCGCTTCCGGGATAGTCCTGCCATTCCGGATACAGCTTGATCTTCCAGCCACGGTAATCGGGCAGGAAAGTGGCGATGACAGGAATCACGCGTGCGCCGGTGGCCGCTGCAATGCGCGCCGGCGCAGTCAGCGTTGCTGCCGGTATGCCGAAGAAGGGAACGAACTCTGCATCCTTGCGCCCGAAATCCATGTCGGGCAGCATGAAGAAGGGCAGCCCCTGCTTGATGGCGCGCAGTATCGGTTTGACGCCCTGCTCGCGCGACAGCAAGGTGATGGGATGAAAGCGCTGCCGGCCCTTGCGCAGCGCCTGATCGAATACCTTGTTGCGCTGGCTGGTGTAGATGGAGCAGGCAGGCTTGTACATGGCCAGTGCGGTAGCGGCGACATCCAGGCAGACAAAATGCGGGCAGAGCAGGATGGTCGGTTGCGAAGGGATGTCGTCTATGGGCAAGGGCGATTCGATGACGATCAGCTTTCGCAGCCGCTGTTCCGACGCCCACCATAGCAGCGCGCGCTCGAAGATGCTGCGCGCATAGGCCTGAAAATGTTCCTTGGCAATGCGATGCCGTTCGCGCTCTGACAAATGCGGCAAACACAATTCCAGGTTGGTCAGGGTCACCTTGCGCCGGGAACGGATGGCATGAAACAGCAGCGTGCCCACCGCCTTGCCCAGCCGTCCCAGCACCGGCAGCGGCAGCCAGTGCAGCAGCCACATCAATCCCAGCAGCGCCTTCATTGCGGCGGCTCCGCTGGCGCGGGTGGGGCAACGCCGGCAGGCGTCTTGTAGCGGTTGTAGCTCCAGAAATACTGGTTGGGGCTGCGTGCAATCAAGTCTTCCATGGCTGCATTGATAACCTTGGCCTGCTGTTCCGGGCTGCCTTCCAGTGTTGCGTCGCAGCGCACGAAATAAATGCGGAAGCCCTTGCCTCGCGGCAGCCGTTCCGCATACGACAGGATCAGCGGTGCGCCGGTCATCGCATGCAGCTTGGCCGGCAGCGTCATGGTGTAAGCCGGCTTGCCGAAAAAGTCAGCCCACACGCCTTCGCCCTGCTGCGGCACCTGGTCCGGCAGCAAACCTATCGCGCCGCCCTGCTTCAGGGTTTTCAGCAGCGTGCGCACGCCGGACAGATTGGCGGGTGCCAGCGTGAGATTGTGGCGCTCGCGCGCGGTGGCCATCAGGGGTTGCAAGGCAGCCTTACGGGGAGGGCGGTAGAGGGCAGTCAGCGGCATGCGCTGCGCAATCGCCTGCGCGATCACTTCGAAGCAGCCGAGATGCGGCGTCAGGAAAATCGCGCCCTTGTTTTCATCCAGCAGTGACTGGACCAGCGACCAGTTTTCCACTTCAACGCTGGCCATGACTTTTTGCGGCGGCGCATACCAGATATAGGGAAGTTCCAGTACGCTTTTGCCAATCTCCGCCACCGCTTCCTTGCGGCAGGATGAATAGCCGGCGCGCTCCATGTTTTCGTTCAGGCGCTTGCGGTAAGTCGGCGACAGGCCGTAGACCAGCCAGCCGAGCGCCTGGCCTGCTGCATGCATGAAAGGCAAGGGAAGGCGCGACAGCAGGCGGAATAAGGCAACAAGCATGTAGGCGGCGTTTGCGATTTTTTGCAGGATGCGTAAAATACCACGAAAGTTTGATCCGCCGAGTTAACAGACAACTTGCGAGGCGGAATAGAAATATCGCTAAAGCGTCGCAGGCTCCAGGAGTGGACCGCGACATGGGTCAATTCTCATCGTTAGGAGCCTGTATGGCAAATGAATACCTCTTTACTTCGGAATCCGTCTCCGAAGGTCATCCGGATAAAGTCGCTGATCAAATCTCTGACGCCATCCTGGATGCCATCCTCGAACAAGATCCCCTTTCCCGGGTCGCCGCTGAAACCCTGTGCAACACCGGCCTGGTGGTGCTGGCGGGTGAAATCACCACGACGGCGAACGTCAACTACATCGATGTTGCGCGCGAAACCATCAAGCGCATCGGTTACGACAATGCTGACTTCGGCATCGATTACAAGAGCTGCGCCGTCATGGTCTGCTACGACAAGCAGTCGCCGGACATTGCGCAGGGCGTGGACGAAGGCCGTGGCATCGACCTCGACCAGGGTGCTGGCGACCAGGGCCTGATGTTCGGTTATGCGTGCAATGAAACGCCGGAGCTGATGCCGGCTGCGCTGTATTATGCGCACCGCATCGTCGAGCGCCAGTCGCAATTGCGTAAGGATGGCCGCCTGCCCTGGCTGCGTCCGGATGCAAAATCGCAGGTCACGCTGAGGTATGTAGATGGCAAGCCGGTCGCGATCGACACCATCGTGCTGTCGACCCAGCATGCGCCGGAAATGGAGCACAGCCAGATCAAGGAAGCTGCGATCGAGGAAATCATAAAGCCGGTGGTGCCGAAGGAATGGCTGCAAGAGACCAAGTTCCTGATCAACCCCACCGGTCGCTTCGTGATCGGCGGCCCGCAAGGCGATTGCGGCCTGACTGGTCGCAAGATCATTGTCGATACCTACGGCGGCGCAGCGCCCCATGGCGGCGGCGCTTTTTCGGGCAAGGACCCGACCAAGGTCGATCGTTCCGCCGCCTATGCCGGCCGTTACGTGGCGAAGAATATCGTCGCAGCCGGACTGGCCGAGCGTTGCCAGATCCAGATTTCGTATGCGATCGGCGTCGCCCGTCCGACTTCGGTGATGGTGACGACGTTCGGCACCGGCAAGGTCAGCGATGAACTGATCGCGGACCTGGTGCGCGAGCATTTCGACCTGCGTCCGAAAGGCATCGTGCAGATGCTGGACCTGCTGCGCCCGATCTATGCCAAGACCGCCGCTTACGGCCACTTCGGCCGCGAAGAGCCCGAGTTCACCTGGGAGCGCACTGACAAGGCGCAAGCGCTGCGCAGCAGCGCAGGCCTGTAAGGTTCGCCCCGCATAGCGGGAATTGGGCTTTAGGGCTTTCATGCCGGCGCAACACGCGTGGGCAGTGGTCGCAAGGATTGAACCCGCCGATGAAACGGCCTTCCAGCAGGAAGGCCGTTTTTATTGTCGTTTTCTCATGGGCAGCCAGCGCCTAGCGATGTGGTTTGCATGGCAGTGTGCGGCAGCGCATTCTTTATCGCGCCAGCAATAGCGTCATCTTTGCTTTTTCGATTAAAATGACGCGGTGCCAAGGAGCGTTGCGACAGGGTCTTCCTGCCAGGCTTGGTACCTTCATCCGTTCAACGGCGCTCACGTTACTTTTTTCGAAACATGAAAGGAGGGCGTGATGAACGCCGCAGTTCTGAATAACTCTTCCCAGGATTTTTACGTAGCCGACCTTGGTCTTGCCGATTGGGGCAAGAAGGAAATCAAGATCGCCGAAACCGAAATGCCGGGCCTGATGGCGATTCGCGAAGAATACGCCGCATCCCAACCGCTCAAGGGCGCACGCATCACCGGTTCGCTGCACATGACCATCCAGACCGCCGTGCTGATCCAGACGCTGGAAGCGCTGGGTGCCAAAGTGCGCTGGGCATCGTGCAACATCTACTCCACCCAGGATCATGCCGCCGCGGCAATCGCTGCCAATGGTACGCCAGTGTTCGCCTTCAAGGGCGAAAACCTGGATGAATACTGGGACTTCACGCATCGCATTTTCGAATGGCCGGATGGCGGTTATTCCAACATGATTCTCGATGACGGGGGTGATGCCACCCTGCTGCTGCACCTGGGTGCGCGTGCTGAAAATGATATCAGCGTGCTGGACAACCCGGATTCCGAAGAAGCAGTGTGCCTGTTCAATTCGATCAAGAAGAAGTTGTCGCAATCGCCGAACTGGTATTCGACCCGCCTCAAAGAGGTCAAGGGCGTGACCGAAGAAACCACGACCGGCGTGCATCGCCTGTACCAGATGCACAAGGAAGGCAAGCTGGCTTTCCCTGCGATCAACGTGAACGATTCCGTCACCAAGTCCAAGTTCGACAACCTGTATGGCTGCCGCGAATCGCTGGTCGATGGCATCAAGCGCGCGACCGACGTGATGGTGGCCGGCAAGATCGCAGTGGTCTGCGGTTACGGCGACGTGGGCAAGGGTTCCGCGCAGGCATTGCGTGCCCTGTCGGCACAAGTGTGGGTCACCGAGATCGATCCTATCTGCGCGCTGCAGGCTGCGATGGAAGGTTATCGCGTGGTGACCATGGAATACGCCGCTGAACACGGCGATATCTTTGTAACCGCTACTGGCAACTACCATGTGATCACGCATGAGCACATGAAGAAGATGAAGGATCAGGCGATCGTCTGCAACATCGGTCACTTCGACAATGAAATCGAAGTCGCCGCACTAAAGCAGTACACCTGGGAAAACATCAAGCCGCAAGTCGATCACATCATCTTCCCCGACGGCAAGCGCATCATCCTGCTGGCGGAAGGCCGCCTGGTGAACCTGGGTTGCGGCACTGGCCATCCTTCGTACGTGATGAGCTCTTCGTTCGCGAACCAGACGATTGCACAGATTGAATTGTTCACCAATACCGATAAATATCCGGTAGGCGTGTACACGCTGCCCAAGCATCTGGATGAGAAGGTCGCGCTGCTGCAATTGAAGAAGCTCAATGCCCAGCTGACTAGGCTGACCGACGAGCAGGCCGCGTACATCGGCGTGTCGACGGAAGGTCCTTACAAGCCGGATCACTATCGTTACTAAGCTATTGAAAGGATGCGCTCATGTCTCTGCTGATTGCCTGGTTGATCAACACGGCAGCCCTGTTGGCCTTGCCTTACCTGATGAATTCGGTCCGGGTAGATGATGTGGGCGCAGCCCTGGTGGCGGCGTTGATCCTCGGCCTGGTCAATACCCTGATCCGGCCGGTCCTGGTCTTGCTCACCTTGCCGGTCACCCTGCTGACGCTGGGCCTGTTCATCTTCATCATCAACGGCTTGCTGTTCTGGATGGTGTCGTCGATGGTCAGCGGCTTTCATGTGACCGGTTTCTGGGCGGCCGTGGGCGGCGCCTTGCTTTACTCGATTATTTCCTGGGCACTGTCCAGCTTGTTATCAAAAAAATGACTCAACAAAATTTCAGTATCGAGTTCTTTCCGCCCAAGACGGCGGAAGGAGTCGAGAAATTGCGCGCCACGCGAGCCAAGCTTGCGGAACTGAAGCCGCGTTATTTTTCCGTGACCTTCGGTGCGGGCGGCTCCACCCAGCAGGGTACGCACGATACGGTGCTGGATATCTGCCGCGAAGGCCATGAAGTCGCGCCGCATGTTTCCTGCATAGGTCGTTCCAAGGCAGACTTGCGCGAGATGCTGGCCGACTACAAGTCGCATGGCATCAAGCGCCTGGTCGCGTTGCGCGGCGATCTGCCCAGCGGCTTCGGCACTGCGATGTCGCCCGACGGCTTCAATTATGCGAACGAGCTGGTGGAATTCATACGCGCGGAAACCGGCGACTGGTTTCATATCGAAGTCGCTGCTTATCCGGAAGTGCATCCGCAGGCCAGGTCGCCGCAGGATGACATGCAGAATTTCCTGCGCAAGGTGAAGGCGGGGGCGGATGCGGCGATCACGCAGTATTTCTACAATGCCGATGCCTATTTCCGTTTCGCGGATGAGGCGCAGAAGCTGGGTGTGGAAATTCCCATCGTGCCGGGCATCATGCCGATCACCAATTACATGCAGCTGATGCGTTTCTCCGACATGTGCGGCGCCGAGATTCCGCGCTGGATACGGCTGAAGCTGGCCAGTTTCGGCGATGACACGGAATCCATACGCGCTTTCGGGCTGGATGTGGTGAGCGAGATGTGCGAACGCCTGCTGGCGGGCGGTGCGCCCGGTTTCCATTTCTACAGCCTGAACCAGGCCGTGGCGACCACGGCTATCTGGCAAAGGCTGGGATTGAGCAATCGGTAGTGAGCAACCGCTAGTCGATCATTGCAGAGCGGGGCCGCTGTCCTGATCGGGGGCAGCGGCACCCGGCTTGCCGAATACGTGGGTATAGGTCGGATAGAACGAGCAATACAGCACCAGGGACAGCAACAGCGAGATCGGCAGCAGCACCATCATCGACAAGCCTGGACTGCCCAGCAGCGCGACCACGAAAGCGCTCACGAACGACGGCAGGATCACGCCCAGCAGCAGCCAGGCCGTTATGTAAATGAAGAAAGCCTTCATCGAGCGCAGCACGGCAAAGAAGCTGTAGAACAGCGCCTTGCGTATTCCCATCTCCTGCCAGGCAATCAGCGGCGCCGCATACCAGAAAGCCATCGCCGCCGGCGTGTACACCAGGGCCGAGAACAGCATCGCGCTGCTCATGTTCGATTCCTGCACCATCTTTTCATCGGGCACGATCTGTCCCGTTATCGCTTGCCAGAACAGGCCGCCATCGACCACGCTGGATGCCGCCACCGCAGCGATCATCGCCAGCACATACAGTGCGCCCAGGCGCAGCAGCTTTCCCAGATAAGGCGCGCGAAACGTGGCCGGCAACAGGCCTAGCGTGACTTTCCTGTCATCGTCGATCAGCGCGCAGGCTTGCAGGAACATCAGCGAGAAAACGGGAATCAGGAGGATGGGGACAAGCTGCCCGATGATGGGTACGATGCTGACGGCTACCACCAGGATCAGGTAGGCCAGAAACAGCGAGGCGAGTTCGGCGGGTTGCTTGCGAAACAGCGCCCAGCCTTCCTTGATCCACAGCCAGCCGGAGAGTGCAGTTGGTTTATGCATGATTAAACAGTTGCGGTGCGGGATGGGCGATGCGCTCGCGCAGTATGCGCTCAAAGTGGCCGGGATCGTGCGGCGTCAGCATCTCGGCATCGCGCGGCAGATAAAAGTCATACAGGCGCGATACCCAGAAGCGCAAGGCGCCTGCGCGCAGCATCACCGGCCAGGCCGTCTGTTCATCCTCGGTAAACGGACGCACCGAATGATAGGCGTCCAGCATCGCACGCACGCGTGCCATGTCGAAGACGCCGGTATCGAGATCTATGCACCAGTCGTTGATGGTGACGGCGACATCGAACAGCCAGCTATCGCAGCCGGCAAAATAAAAATCGAAGAAGCCGGTCAGTTGCTCGTCATCGAACATGACGTTGTTGCGGAACAGGTCGGCATGGACCGGGCCGCGCGCCAGGCGGCCATAAGTGGCGCTCTCAGCAAAATCCTTCTGATAAAGAATTTCCTCGTGCAGCAGCTCACGCTTGTCGGCATCGAGATAGGGGCGCACCAGCGGCTCCGTTTCCAGCCACCAGTCCAGCCCGCGCAGGTTGGGCTGCGTCATTTCAAAGTCCTGGCCCGCCAGATGCATTTTCGCCAGCATGCGGCCGACTTCGGCGCAATGCACCGGTTGCGGCGACAACTGGCATTCGCCGACCAGCTTGGTCACGATGGTGGCCGGCTTGCCGTGCAATGCATTGATGATCTCGCCACGATTGTTGGCAATCGGCGCCGGCACCCGCACGCCACGCTGGGACAGATGGCGCATCAGGTTCACATAGAAAGGCAACTGCTCGAAGCTCAGTTTCTCGAACACGGTCAGCACGTATTCGCCCGTCGTGGTCGTGATGAAGAAGTTGCTGTTTTCGATGCCGGAAGAAATGCCGCGTATCGCCACCGCTTCGCCCAAAGGGAAATCGACTAGCCAAGCTGAAAGATCGGCCAAGCTGACCGGAGTAAAGACTGCCATAAGGAAATTCAGAAAAAAGTTCAGCGAATGATAACGAACCGCAGCCGACTATGACTAATTTTGTGGCGGAGGCGGAGCGGACGGTTGGGCGGCATCGGGCTGACGCTGCAAATCGAACTGGAATATCTGCCATTGCGCAGCGCGATTGCCGGAGCTTTGCGCATCGCCTGCTTGGGCGCTGCCCGCCTGGGTATTCGGCCGCAAGTGATAGGTATTGTTGCCTCGCGTAACCGTGGCCCCGGTTACCTGGCCTCGATCCCATTTTTCCGTCACGATAGTGCGCGGCGCTTCTTTCGATTCCGCAGCGTCCGGCGCTTCCGGTGCTGCAGCCGAATTTTCCTCCGCTGCAGGCGCGGAAGGAGCCTGGGGCGCCGGTTGAGCAAAGGCTGCCGTGCCTGCGAGACTAAGCGCAAAAGCGAGGTAGATAGGACGCATCATGATCGGCCCGAACAAGATTGAGAGAGGCCCGGCGGCAAGCCAAACCGGCAGCGGAACCGTTAAATTCCGTTCCGCTGCCATTGTAGCAAACACGTCTCTTGCTGATGCAATGAAATGCCGCTTACAGGAAGGTTCCGGTGTGGCGTTCCCGGTCTTCTATCTGGAACTGGCGGGATTCGTAGAAATCGAAAATCGCTTCGACCACGGCGGCCGGTTCGTCGATCACCCGGAACAGGTCCATGTCTTCCGGCGCAATCATGCCTTCGCCCACCAGTTGTTCACGGAACCAGGTCACCAAGCCGCCCCAGAAGGCTGATCCGACCAGGATCACGGGAATGCGGCGCGAGGTGCCGGTCTGGATCAGCGTCAGCACTTCGGCCAGCTCATCCAGCGTGCCGAAGCCGCCGGGCAGCACCACGTAGGCATCCGCATATTTCACGAAGGCGACCTTGCGGGCGAAAAAATGGCGGAAGTTGATGGAGATGTCCTGCCAGGCATTGCTTTTCTGCTCATGCGGCAGCGTGATGTTCAAGCCGACCGATGGCGATTTTCCTTCAAAGCCTCCTTTGTTGGCCGCTTCCATGATGCCGGGACCGCCGCCGGAAAGCACGGCAAATCCCTGGTCGGACACGCGCCGCGCAATATCGATCGCGAGCTTGTAGTAAGAATCTTCCGGGCCGATGCGGGCCGAGCCGAATAGGGAAACAGCGGGGCGCAGTTCCGACAAGCGTTCTGTCGACTCGATAAACTCTGCCATAATCGTCAACATTGACCACGATTCCCGCGCTTTTTTCTGGGTGGCCCGTTGAAGGTCGCGCACTTGCCGCAGGCGCGGCACATTTTTTCTGTTGATTTCCATATGAATAAAACTTTGTTGTTGGTGGATGGCTCCAGCTACCTGTACCGCGCCTTTCACGCAATGCCGGATTTGCGTAACACGGAAGGTCTGCCGACCGGAGCGATCTACGGCATGATCAATATGCTGCGTCGTCTGCGCAGCGATTATTCTGCCGCATATATTGCCTGCGTATTCGATGCCAAGGGAAAAACTTTCCGCGACGATCTCTATGCCGACTACAAGGCCAACCGTGCATCGATGCCGGAAGACCTGGTGAAACAGATCGAACCCATCCATGAAGCAGTGCGCGCCATGGGCTGGCCCATCGTGATGGTCGAGGGCATAGAAGCCGACGATGTCATCGGCACGCTGGCCTGCCAGGCCGTGGAGCAGGGCATGGAAGTGGTGATCTCCACCGGCGACAAGGACCTGGCGCAGCTGGTCAACGGGCATGTCACGCTCATCAATACCATGAGCAACGAGAAGCTGGATCGCGAAGGCGTCATCGCCAAGTTCGGCGTGCCGCCCGAGCGCATCGTCGATTACCTGACGCTGGTGGGCGATGCGGTGGACAATGTGCCGGGCGTGGACAAGGTCGGTCCCAAGACTGCAGTGAAATGGCTGGGGCAATACGATTCGCTGGATGGCGTGATCGCCAATGCCGAGCAGATCAAGGGCGTGGTCGGCGACAACCTGCGCAAGGCGCTGGACTGGCTGCCCAAGGCGCGTGAACTGGTGACGGTGAAAATCGATTGCGATTTGCGTGAACACATTGCGGCCTTCCCCGATGCGCTGGGTACCAAGGAAGAAGACCGCGACCAGCTGATCGATTTTTTCAAGCGTTACGGCTTCCGTTCCTGGCTGCGCGAACTCATGGCCCAGGCGCAGGAAGCGGCCGCGGATGCCGCACCCGAAGCCAGGGCCAGCGTGCAGCAGGCAGGACTCTTCGATGAAGCACAGCCGGCCGCCAAGCCGGTTTATGAAACCGTGCTGACCGATGCCCAGCTGGATGCCTGGCTGAAGAAAATCGACGCCGCAGAAATCACGGCCTTCGATACGGAAACCACGTCGCTGGAAGCCATGCAGGCGGAACTGGTCGGAATTTCATTTTGCTGCGAGCCCGGTTCGGCGGCTTATATCCCGGTCGCGCATCGTTATGCGGATGCGCCTGACCAGTTGAGTCGCGATCATGTATTGGCGCGCCTGAAACCCTGGCTGGAAGATGCAAGCAAACCCAAGCTTGGCCAGCATCTCAAGTACGACAGCCATGTGCTGGCCAACTACGGCATCACGGTGTGCGGCATGGTGCATGACACGCTGCTGCAATCCTATGTGCTGGAAGCGCATCGCAGTCACGACATGGATAGCTTGGCGCTGCGCCACCTGGATCGCAAGACCATTCCTTACCAGGACGTATGCGGCAAGGGCGCGTCGCAAATCTGCTTCGATGAAGTCGCGATCGATCGCGCCACCGAATATGCGGCTGAGGATTCGGAAGTGACCTTCGAGCTGCATCGCGCACTGTGGCCGCAGATAGAAAACCAGTCCGGCCTGCGCTACATCTACGAGAAAATCGAAATCCCCACCGCGCAGGTGCTGCAGAAGATGGAGCGCAATGGCGTGCTGATAGACGGCGCGCTGCTGGCCGAACAATCGAATGAACTCGGGCATCGCATGCTGGAACTGGAACAGCAGGCGCATGAACTGGCGGGGCAGCCCTTCAATCTCAATTCGCCCAAGCAGATCGGCGAAATCTTTTTTGAAAAACTCCAACTGCCGGTGGTGAAAAAAACGCCATCGGGCACGCCTTCCACCGACGAAGAAGTGCTGCAGAAGCTGGCGGAAAATTACCCTTTGCCCAAGATCCTGCTGGATTACCGCAGCCTGGCCAAGCTCAAGTCCACCTACACCGACAAGCTGCCCAAGATGGTGAATGCCGCGACCGGCCGCGTGCATACCAATTACGCGCAGGCGGTTGCCGTGACTGGCCGCCTGGCTTCCAACGATCCCAACCTGCAGAACATCCCTATCCGCAACGCGGAAGGACGTCGCATACGCGAAGCTTTCATCGCGCCGCCGGGCAGCGTGATCGTATCGGCCGACTATTCGCAGATCGAACTGCGCATCATGGCGCACCTGTCGGAAGATGAGGGCATGCTGCGTGCCTTTGCCGATGGCGAAGACATTCATCGCGCTACCGCTGCCGAAATTTTCAGCATGGCGCAAGCGGATGTCAGCAGCGAGCAGCGCCGTTATGCGAAGGTGATCAATTTCGGACTGATCTACGGCATGAGCGTATTCGGCCTGGCCGGCAACCTGGGCGTGGAACGTTCGGCAGCGCAGATGTACATGGACCGCTACTTCCAGCGCTTCGCCGGCGTGAAGCGTTTCATGGATGAGACGCGCCTGCAGGCCAAGGCGCAGGGTTATGTCGAAACGGTATTCGGCCGTCGCCTGTGGCTGCCGGAAATCAATTCACCGAACGGCCCGCGCCGCCAGGGCGCCGAACGCGCTGCGATCAATGCGCCCATGCAAGGCACGGCGGCCGACCTGATCAAGCTGGCGATGATCGCGGTGCAGGACTGGCTGGAGCAAGAGAAACTGCAATCCAAGATGGTGATGCAGGTGCATGATGAACTGGTGCTGGAAGTGCCGGAGCAGGAACTGGAACTGATCAAGTCTGCCTTGCCGCGGCTGATGGCCGGAGTGGCGACGCTAAAGGTTCCGCTGGTGGCCGAAGTGGGTGTGGGCAAGAATTGGGATGAGGCGCATTGAGCGACCATCGTTAACTCCCTCCCCTTGAAGAGGCGGGAATATGAAAATTTTAAAAATCTCGTGATCCTGGAAAAGAGCTTGAGTAAAAACAGAGCAGCTTCTATTAAATAGCCAAAAATGCGTTCTCACTTCAAGGAGGCAGTATGAACAAGCATGACAAGGAAATGGTGGAAGTGCTGGAAAAGACCTCGCTGTCCGACGGCTGCGGCCGGCGCACCTTTTTGCAGGCGACGCTGGGCGCCGGTTTTGCCGCTGCCGTCATGCCTGTGGTGGCGCAGACCGTGGTCAAGACTTCCACCGAGGGTCTGACCGCAGGGCAGATCGATATCGAAGTCAAGGGCCAGAAAGTGCCGGTCTATCGCGCGCAGCCCGAGGGCAAGAAAAATCTTCCTGTCATCCTGGTGATCTCCGAGATCTTCGGCGTGCATGAACATATCGCCGACGTGGCGCGCCGTTTCGCGCAGCAGGGCTACCTGGCGCTGGCGCCGGATCTGTTCGTGCGCCAGGGTGATGCCACCCGTTACAGCTCCGCGGCCGAAGTGATCAAGGAAGTGATTTCAAAAGTCCCGGATGAGCAGGTGATGGGCGATCTCGATGCCATCGTAGCCTGGGCCAAGGCCAATGGCGGCGATGCCAGCCGCATCGGCATCACCGGTTTCTGCTGGGGTGGCCGCATTACCTGGCTGTACAGCGCCCACAATCCGCAGGTCAAGGCCGGCGTGGCCTGGTACGGCCGCGTCGTGGGCGACAGCACGACCAATACGCCGCGCCAGCCGGTGGACATCGCGCCCAAGCTGAGCGTGCCGGTCCTGGGCCTGTACGGCGCCAAGGACACCAGCATTCCGCTCGATACCGTGAAAAAAATGGAAGAGGCGCTCGCGCAGGGCAAGAGCGGATCGAAATTCGTGGTCTTCGAAAATTCCGGCCATGCCTTCCATGCCGATTACCGTCCCAGCTATAACGAAGCCGATGCCAAAAAGGGCTGGCAGCTATGCCAGGACTGGTTCAGGCAGCACGGCGCCGTGTAAGTCGCGTGCGTGTTTTCCGCATTTCCAGCGCCCGAGAATGGGCGCTGGACCCCCTGATATTCTGCCGTGCGAAATTTTCTTCAGCATGCTTCATTGAATAAAGCATGCCGCTGTGCTTTAATTTCCGGTTTCCCAGCTTCCCCCGGAGCACAAAATTAATTCCCCGCTACTCTATATTCTGCTTGCCACCGTGATTGCCGGTGTGCTCAGCATTTCGGCGGCTGCCTTGTTTTCCTTTTCCCTGCTGTCGAAAATGGTGGACAGGATGGTCAGCCTGTCAGTGGGTATGCTGCTGTCCACCGCTTTGCTGCACTCGCTGCCGGAAGCCTTCGAGTCCGGCGGCGACGCCTACTCGATGTTCGCCGTCGTGCTGGGCGGCCTGCTGTTTTTCTTTTTGCTGGAAAAGATGGCGATCCTGCGCCACTCTCACCATCATGAAGGCGATGGTCATGATCATGCGCATGGACATGACGCGCATGAAGCAGGACGCGCCGGCTGGCTGATCCTGGTCGGCGACGGCATGCATAACTTCATCGACGGCATCCTGATCGCCGCCGCATTCCTGGCCGATCCGTCCCTGGGCGTAGTGACTGCCGTGGCCATCATCGCGCATGAAATCCCACAGGAAATCGGCGACTTCATCGTGCTGCTGAATGCCGGCTTCTCCAAGACGCGCGCCTATGTCTACAACCTGATCTCCAGCATGATGGCTGTGCTGGGCGGGGTCCTGGGCTATTTCATGCTGGACCGCTGGATGGAATGGGTGCCCTATTTCCTCGCCTTCGCCTCGTCAGGCTTCCTCTACATCGCCGTATCGGACCTGATGCCCCAGATGCAGCGCCGCGCGACGATGAAGGAAAGCATTCCGCAGGTGATCCTGATTGCCTTGGGCGTATTAATCGTGTTCTTCATTACGTATGGGGCGCATGCGCATTAAGCGGCTTTGGCCCACGTCTTGCACTGAATAGAGGTTACAAGTCTGGCTTTTTATCACTATGCCTAACGGAGGTTCAAGCTAATGCTTTCCAGGCCAGACTTGCTAGAAACACTTCATGCTCAGGCAGATAGCTTAAGACTGGCAAATGTATTCAGAGTCATTGCAGTCGGTGGCGATCTTAAATCTGTATTTGAGAGTGTCGTTGGCGACAAACTTGGGGAAATGTCATTTCCCATACGGGAGATGCTGGCAGACGAGAAACGAGTTAGGTACGTCAGTCATCAGCTGAGCCATCTGGTATTAAGAACTGCTGTCACACAGGCTTTTGAGCTTACACGCCGTTATTGTAGAAACACGAACCAGGTCGAGTTATTAAAGGCACAGCCTTGGTTTCACCTCATCAGGCTTGTTAGGAATGCGTTTGACCATGATTTCCATTTTGATTTTGGGGAAAAGGATCTGCCTCTTTTTCCTGCAAGCTGGGGTAATGTAACGCTGACCGCCGATCTTCAAGGTGTGGAAATCACGCACCAGCATTTTTCTACACAGGATGCGATTGCTTGGTTGAATGAATTAGAGCAATTTGTTTCAGGGTTGAAATAAGGCGCGATAGTACCTCGCCAGGAAATGGTTCGGCGGAGTACATTTCTGTATTGCTTATCCCTGCTCAACCGGTCTCATCGCATCTGCGCACCACTCACTCCAAGATCCCGGATATAAAGCAGCGCCGCTTAATCCCGCCACCTCCATAGCCAGCAGGTTATGACAAGCCGTCACGCCCGAGCCGCATTGCATCACTGCCTGCTCCGGTCGCGAAATCAACTCAGAAAACTCCGTGCGCAATTGTTGCGGCGATTTGAAGCGGCCATTCGCTTGCAGGTTGTCGCGGAAGAAGCGGTTCTTCGCGCCCGGGATGTGGCCGCCTACCGGGTCCAGCGTTTCATTCTCGCCGCGATAGCGGTCGGGGGAGCGGGCATCGACGACGGTGCGGCTTGCTTGTGCGAGGTTGGCCAGCAGCCGCTGCGCATCCACGGTTTGTACCAGTGATGCTTTCAATTCCATGCTGCCAGGTGACGGGGTGGGAAGGTCTGCCGTCAGCGGCAGATTCAATGCCTGCCAGGCCGGTAAGCCACCGTCGAGCACCGCGACGCTTTCATGCCCGCACCAGCGCAGCATCCACCACAGGCGCGCGGCGAACATGCCGCCTTGGGCGTCGTAAGCGATGACTTGCGAATGCGGATGTATGCCCCAGCCGCGCAAGGTTTCAATGAAGGCTGCGCGTGCAGGCAGCGGATGCCGGCCGCGGAATTCGCCGTTCGGTCCGGGGCGCTTGTCCGACAGGTCGGTGTCGAGATGGGCGTAACGCGCATTCGGAATATGGTCTTGCAGATAAGCGTTGCGGCCGGCATCGGCGTTGGTCAAGTCGAAGCGGCAGTCGATGATGATCCAGTCGGGATCGTTGACATGGAGCGAGAGCGTTTCTGCATCGATCAGCGTGGTGTATGTCATTTTGACTCCGGCGAAGTGGAAGCAGCAGATGGCGCGGGAGAAGGCGTGCCGCGCACATTGTAGTAAGTGGCGGTCATGCCGCTGATCAGGATCAGCACCATGCCCAGCCAGCCCAGTCCATCCAGTCTGTCGTCCCAGATCAGGATGCCCAGGATGCTGGAAAAGATGATGCCCGTGTATTGCAGGTTGGCGCTGAGCAGCACATTGCCCAGGCGGTAGGCGCGCGTCATCGCGACCTGGGCGGTGGTGGCGGTAATGCCGATGCCCGCCAGCAGCAGCAAGCCCAGCCCGGAATGCGGCCGGAATACGTCGCCGTCAAGCGGGCGTTCCAGGAAGCTGCCGACTAGTCCGGTCAGTACGCCGGTAAGTGAAAAATAAAACACCACGCGATATTCCGGTTCGCCGAGATGGCCCAGTTTGCGCACCTGCAGATAGGCGAGGGCCGACAGGAAGCCTGACATCAGGCCGAACAGCGCGCCCATGCTTTGACCGCCCTGCACCGAGGGCCTTAACAGCAGCGTGACGCCGGCAAAACTCATGAGAATGGCAATGATCAGGCTCCATTCAAGCCCGCGCTGCCTGGCAGCGAGTCCGCCGATAAAGAGTATGAGCGCCATCCATATCGGTGCCATGTAATTGAGCGTGACGGCGGTGGGCAGGGGAATCAGGCTGATGGCGCGAAACCACAGCCAAAGTGCAATCACGCCGATCAGGCCGCGCCACAGGTGATGCCAGGGCAGCGCGGTCTTCATGGTGCCGCCTTGCAGATAGGCGAAAGTGCCGAGCAGGCTCATGCCTATGATGCCGCGGTACATGACTATTTCCGAAGTGGAGTAAAGGTCGGAGGCCAGCTTCACGCACACGCCCATCAGCGCGAACATGAAACTGGCAAAGAGCATCCACAGGGATTGCATTAAGTGGGGATAGTCAGAGGGAGATGCGGCTCCGGTACCATTCATGGAAGTGCTGCATGCCATCTTCCATCGGCGACTGGTAAGGACCTACTTCGCTGGTGCCGCGCTCCATCAGGATGCGGCGGCCGGCATCCATGCGCAGTGCGATTTCATCGTCTTCCACCGCGGTTTCCATGTAGGCAGCGCGTTCCGCTTCCACGAAATCGCGCTCGAACAGCACGATTTCTTCCGGATAGTAGAACTCGACCACGTTCATGGTTTTCTGCGGACCTTGCGGCCACAGCGTCGACACCACCAGCACATGCGGATACCACTCGACCATGATGTTCGGATAAATGGTCAGCCAGATGGCGCCGTAAGGCGGCAGTTTGCCGTTATTGAACTTCAGGACTTGCTCATGCCATTTTTTATAAGCCGGCGAACCCGGCTTGGACAGTGAGCGATTGACGCCCACGGTTTGCACGCTGTAGTTCTCGCCGAACTCCCATTTCAGATCCGAGCAGGTAACGAAGTTGCCCAGGCCCGGATGGAAAGGCTCGACGTGATAATCCTCCAGATAAACCTCGATGAAGGTCTTCCAGTTGTAATTGCATTCATGGATTTCGGCGTGGTCCAGCATGTAGCCGGAAAAATCCAGGTCTTTGGTCACACTCATGCCGGCCATTGCTTTCGCGATATCGAAGCCATTGTCTTCGAACAGCAGGCCGTTCCAGCCTTGCAGCGGCGTCTTGGACAGATTCAGGCAGGGCGTTTCACCGAAATGCGGCGCGCCTATGAGGTCGCCTTTCAGATCGTAGGTCCAGCGATGCAGCGGGCAGATGATGTTATTGGCATTGCCGCGACCATCCAGCATCTTGGCCTGACGATGGCGGCACACGTTCGACATCAGTTCTATGCCCTGGGCATTACGCACCAGCATGCGGCCTTCGTTTTCCCAGGCCAGCGTTGCATAGTCGCCAGTGTTGGGCACGAGCAGTTCATGGCCGGCATACAGCGGCCCTTGCCGAAACAATTGCTGGGATTCCTGTTTTAACAGGTTTTCGTCAAAGTAGACGTGTACTGGTAGCTGCGCATTGGAACGCGCCAGCTTGGCGAGGTTTGCCAGATCGGACATCCCTACCTCCCAAATTAATTTTCACCAACCTAAGAGAGAAAGAATCCGCAAAAACCTGCATCAAACAAGATGGATAGGAAATTTTGGACAGAACCGGGGATTATACTCTCGCCCTTATATCAGGAGCAATCTGAATCTCGGGAATTTCCGGCATGCCGGACCTTGGAAATTCTGCTGGTATAAAGCGCCGCACCGCACGGGGCAAGGGCTTGAAAGGCAAAATGGTTTTTAATGCATTTGGCTTTTAGCCAAATTGGAATTCGGCCAGCGGCTTCTATCAGCGCCTGGTTCACGCAGCCTTTCCTGGAAAAAATATAGAAGTGCAAACAAAAAAGGCCGGGAACTCGGCCATTTCCGCTAAATCAACAGAGAGACGCTGTATTCCACTAAAATAGTGGGCTATTTTCTTTTGCACGCCTATGTCTAAAAAATCCATTTCCGATGAACAGCCGGCTTCGTTTGAAGAAGCCATGGCCGAACTGGAACAACTCGTCTCCCAGATGGAGGACGGATCGCTGTCGCTGGAAGCTTCCGTGGCCGCTTACAAGCGCGGTTCCGAACTGGTCAAGTACTGCACCGGTCAGCTCGACAAGGTGGAAAGCCAGGTCAAGGTGCTGGAAGACGAAATGCTCAAGCCTTTCGCTGCAAACGATGTGTCGGAGGACGAGGCATGAGTGCGGCATTCGGTGAATGGATGACGGCCGTGCAGCAGCAAATGGAAGACGCGTTGTCTGCCTACTTGCCTGCGACCTCCCGGTTGCCCGAGACTTTGCATGAAGCGATGCGCTACACCGCGCTGGACGGCGGCAAGCGCGTGCGGCCGCTCCTGGTCTATGCCGCCGGCGACTTGTTCGATGCATCGCAGGAAGCGTTGGCGCGTGCTGCCTGCGCGGTCGAAATGATCCACGTGTATTCGCTGGTGCATGACGACATGCCCTGCATGGATGACGACGACCTGCGCCGCGGCAAGCCGACGGTGCATGTGAAATACGATGAAGCCACTGCGCTGCTGGTAGGCGATTCCCTGCAGGCACAGGCTTTCCTGGTCCTGTCGGAAGGCGAGGGCGATGCCGCGCGCAAGCTGCAAATGGTCAGCCTGCTGGCGCGTGCGGCCGGTTCGCTCGGCATGTGCGGCGGCCAGGCCATCGATCTGGCCAGCGTGGGCAAGGGCTTGTCGCTGGAAGAGCTGGAGCGCATGCACCGCTTGAAAACCGGCGCACTGCTGCGCGCCTCGGTGCTGCTCGGCGCTTACAGTGCAAGGATTCCTTCCAGTGCCGAACTGGAAAGCCTCGATGCCTATGCCGCGGCCATCGGCCTGGCCTTCCAGGTGGTGGACGATGTGCTGGATGCGACTGCGGATTCGGCTACGCTGGGCAAGACGGCCGGCAAGGATGCGGCCGACAACAAGCCGACTTATGTGTCGATACTGGGACTTGAACAATCCCGCGCCCTGGCAGAAAAATTGAGAAACGATGCGCATGCCGCGCTGGCGCCGTTCGGCGACAAGGCGCAGCGCTTGCGGGAGCTGGCCGACCTGATCGTGCAGCGGAAAGCGTGAGTAAAGTATGGATCTATTAAAAACCATCGGTGAACCCGCTGATCTGCGCAAGCTGTCGCGCCCCCAGTTGCAGCAGGTCGCCGATGAGCTGCGCGCCTATGTGCTGGATTCGGTCTCCAAGACCGGCGGCCATCTGTCGTCCAACCTCGGCACGGTGGAACTCACGATCGCGCTGCACTATGTATTCAATACGCCGGAAGATCGTGTGATCTGGGACGTGGGTCATCAGACCTATCCGCACAAGATCCTGACCGGGCGGCGCGAAGGCATGGCTTCCCTGCGTCAGCAGGAAGGCATTTCCGGTTTTCCGCGCCGCGATGAAAGCGCCTACGATGCTTTCGGCACCGCGCATTCCTCCACGTCGATTTCCGCCGCGCTGGGCATGGCACTGGCTGCGAAGATCAAGGACGAAGACCGGCATGCGGTGGCCGTGATCGGCGACGGCGCAATGACTGCGGGCATGGCGTTCGAAGCCTTGAACAATGCCGGCGTGTATGACGACATCAATCTTCTGGTGGTCCTGAACGACAACGACATGTCGATCTCGCCGCCGGTCGGCGCGCTGAACCGCTATCTGGCGCGCCTGATGTCGGGCAAGTTCTACGCTGCGGCAAGGAATGTAGGCAAGACCGTGCTGCCGGGACCAGTGCTGGAATTGGCCAAGCGGTTCGAAGAACATGCCAAGGGCATGGTGGTGCCGGCGACCATGTTCGAGGAATTCGGTTTCAACTACATCGGTCCCATCGATGGTCACGATCTCGAATCCCTGATCCCGACGCTGCAGAACCTGAAAAAACTCAAGGGGCCGCAGTTCCTGCACGTGGTAACCAAAAAAGGCCAGGGTTATAAATTGGCCGAGGCTGATCCTGTGCTGTATCACGGTCCCGGCAAATTCAATCCGGCCGAAGGCATCAAGCCTTCGACCAGCAGCAAGCTGACTTACACCCAGGTGTTCGGCAAGTGGCTGTGCGATATGGCCGCTCACGACAAGCGCCTGGTCGGCATCACGCCCGCGATGCGCGAAGGCTCTGGCATGGTGGAATTCGAGCGCCGCTTTCCTGATCGCTATTACGATGTCGGCATCGCCGAACAGCATGCAGTGACGTTCGCCGCCGGCATGGCGTGCGAGGGACTGAAGCCGGTGGTGGCGATTTACTCGACCTTCCTGCAACGCGGTTACGACCAGCTGATTCATGACGTGGCGCTGCAAAATCTGGATGTGACCTTCGCACTGGATAGAGCCGGCCTGGTGGGCGCAGATGGCGCCACGCATGCCGGCAATTACGATCTGGCTTATCTGCGCTGCATTCCCAACATGGTGGTGATGGCGGCCTCCGATGAGAACGAGTGCCGCAGGATGCTCAGCACGGCATTCGAGTACAATGGCCCGGCTGCCGTGCGCTATCCGCGTGGCAGCGGCATCGGCGCAACGGTCGATGCTTCGCTGGAAGGCATCCCTTTCGGCAAAGGCGAAATCAGGCGCCAGGGCAAGAGCATTGCCATCCTGGCATTCGGCAGCATGGTCGCTCCCAGCGTCGAAGCCGGCGAAAGCCTGAACGCCACGGTGGCGAACATGCGCTTCATCAAGCCGCTGGACGTGGAGTTGCTCAAGCAACTGGCAGCCAGCCACGATGCGCTGGTCACGGTGGAAGAAGGTTCCATCATGGGCGGCGCGGGCGCGGCAGTGGCGGAAGCGCTGGCCGAGGCCGGCATCGTCAAGCCGGTATTGCACCTGGGTCTGCCGGACAAGTTCATCGATCATGGCGATCCGGTGCAACTGCTATCCCAATGCGGACTGGACGGCGCAGGCATCACCGCTTCGATCAGGCAGCGTTTCAGCAAGGGCGAACCGCGCCTGGTCGTCAACAATAACTGAAGCAGAAGGCAGGGACTTGCAGTCCCGACAAGGCAGGACAATGAATACCCGTGATTTGAATTTGGCCATGATTCCCGACGTGCAGAGCAGTCTCGATACGCGACGTATCGCGATTCATCGCGTCGGCGTCAAGGGCGTGCGTTATCCGGTCGTGCTGAAAACGCAAACCGGCGTCCAGCATTCGGTCGGCGCCTGGAACATGTATGTGCATCTGGCCGAAGACCAGAAAGGCACCCACATGTCGCGCTTCATCGCGCTGCTGGAAGAGCAGGGCGACGCGCTGGATGCCGCTTCCTTCGTGCAGATGATGCAGAAGATGACGGCGCTGCTGGAAGCCGATAATGGTCGCATCGAACTGAACTTTCCCTACTTCATCAGCAAGACCGCGCCGGTATCCGGCGTGCAAAGCCTGATGGATTATGAAGTCGGCATCATCGGTGAAATCAGGAATGGCGAAGTCGAGATCGAATTGAAGGTGCTGGTGCCTGTGACCAGCCTGTGCCCGTGTTCGAAGAAGATTTCCGAATACGGCGCGCACAACCAGCGCTCGCACATCACGGTAACAGCACTGATGACCGGCGATCTGTTCGTCGATGAACTGATCGCCAAGATCGAAGCGCAGGCTTCCTGTGAACTCTACGGCTTGCTGAAGCGTCCGGACGAGAAATACGTGACCGAGCGTGCCTACGACAATCCGAAATTCGTGGAAGACCTGGTGCGCGATGTGGCCGGCATGCTGAATGCCGAAGAACGCGTGCTGGCCTATGTGCTGGAAGCGGAAAACTTCGAATCCATCCACAACCATTCGGCTTATGCGCAGATCCGCGCGGACAAGCGCCAGGCCTAAGTTCGCAGCCTGATAAAAAACGGCGTCTGAAACAGGCGCCGTTTTTTATTGCTTCCAATTTTGCCTCAGTCTTTTTTCCTTCTTTCTTTTTCCCACAGGCTGTCCGGCATGCCTGCTTCCTTGTTCAATACCCGCGCCAGCACGAACAGTAAGTCGGACAGGCGATTCATGTACTGGCGCGAAAAGTCGTTCAGGGATTGTGCCTTGCCCAGCGTGACCATCGCGCGTTCGGCGCGGCGGCAGACGGTGCGACATACATGCGCTTGCGCGGCAGCGCGCGTGCCGCCCGGCAGGATGAAATCCTTCAAAGGCGGCAGGTCGTCGTTATGCTGCCCCACCAGTTGCTCCAGCCTTAGCACATCGCCTTCGGTAATCGCGACATGGCCGGGAATGCAGAGTTCGCCGCCGATATCGAACAGCGCATGCTGAATCTGTATCAGCGCGTCGCGCATGTCAGGTGGCAAGTCTTCGCATAACAGAAGGCCGATGTGGGAATTGAGTTCATCCACATCGCCCATGGCCTGCACATGCGGATTGTCCTTGTCCACGCGTTGCCCGTCGCCCAGGCCGGTGCTGCCCTTGTCGCCGGTGCGCGTTACGATTCTGGAAAGTCGGTTGCCCATGCTGATGTTCCTGAAAGATAAGGAAGCAAGCATACGGCAAAATGCATGATGCCGGTTAAGCGTGCCTGACTTGGCAAAGGGGCGCGAGCTGCGAATATGAGGTAGGATTTGAACTACTTTGTGGTGCGTGAACCTTGTTCATCTTCTTGACGTATTTCAAAACGCATGTCCTTCGTTTCTCAGCCTGTCATCAATCTCGGACGCCAGCGCGCAGTAGTGACTGCCTTGCGCGGCGTGCTGCCCGAGCACTGCATCCTGTTCGATGCGGAAGATACGCGCCCCTATGAATGCGACGGCTTGTCCGCTTACCGGCAATTGCCGCTGGCGGTCGTGCTGCCGGACAGCGAAGCGCAGATCGTGCAGGTGCTGCGCATCTGCCGCGAGCTCAATGTTCCGATCGTGCCGCGTGGCGCCGGCACCGGCCTGTCGGGTGGCGCCTTGCCGCATGCGGAGGGCATCGTGCTCTCCACCGCGCGGCTCAGCAAGATCGTAAAAGTCGATGCCACTGCGCGCACCGCGGTGGTTCAGCCGGGCGTGCGCAACCTGGCGATTTCGGAAGCGGCAGCGCCCTACGGGCTGTATTACGCGCCCGATCCTTCGTCGCAGATTGCCTGCACCATAGGCGGCAATGTCGCCGAGAATTCCGGCGGCGTGCATTGCCTGAAGTACGGCCTCACCATACATAACGTGATGCGCGTTCGCATGGTGACGTCCGAGGGCGAGATCGTGGAACTGGGCAACGGAGCGCTGGATGCGCCGGGCCTGGATTTGCTGGCGGTGTTCATCGGCTCCGAGGGCATGCTGGGCATCGTTACCGAAGTGACGGTGAGACTGATTCCCAAGCCGCAGGTGGCGCGCGTGGTGATGGCATCGTTTTCCGATGTCACGCAGGGCGGCGATGCAGTCGCCAACGTGATTGCCGCCGGCATCATTCCCGCCGGACTGGAAATGATGGACAAGACCAGTTCGCGCATGGTCGAGCCGTTCGTGAAGGCCGGTTATGACACCGATGCGGAAGCGCTGCTCCTGTGCGAATCCGATGGCGTGCCGGAAGAAGTGGAGGCGGAGGTCGAGCACATGAAAGCGGTGCTGACGGCGTCGGGCGCGACGGCGATTTCCGTCTCGCGCGATGAAACGGAGCGGCTGAAATTCTGGTCGGGCCGCAAGAATGCCTTCCCGGCTGCCGGCCGTATCTCGCCCGATTACTACTGCATGGATGGCACCATACCGCGCAAGCGGCTGGCGCAGGTGCTGCAGGGAATCGAGCGCATGGAAAAGAAATACGGGCTGCGCTGCGCCAACGTGTTTCATGCCGGCGATGGCAACCTGCATCCGCTGATCCTGTTCGATGCCAATCAACCGGATGAATTGCATCGCGCCGAGCAGTTCGGCACCGAGATACTGGAATTGTGCGTGGAAGTGGGCGGCACCATCACTGGCGAGCATGGCGTGGGCATGGAGAAAATCGATTCCATGTGCGTGCAGTTTGCGCCGCAAGAGCGGGAAGCCTTCCTCGCCGTCAAGCGCGCCTTCGATCCGCAGGGCTTGCTCAATCCGGACAAGGGCATACCGACGCTGCAACGCTGCGCCGAGTATGGAAAGATGCATGTGAGGCAAGGCAAGCTGGCCTTTCCCGAGCTGCCTCGTTTTTAAGCAAAGATTATGGAACAGGCATTGCACGATTTCCGCGAACGCATTCTCTCAGCTGGCACTGAAGGCCGCGGGCTTCGTCTGCGCGGCAGCGGCAGCAAGGACTGGTATGGCCAGGCTGTCCAGGGCGATGTGCTGGATACCCGTGCCTATAGCGGCATTGTCAATTATGAGCCGACCGAGCTGGTAATCACGGTGCGCTGCGGAACGACCATTCGCGAAGTCGAAGCGGTGCTGGCTGAGCATAAGCAGGTGCTGGCGTTCGAGCCGCCGCATTTCGGCGAGCAGGCGACCATAGGCGGCATGGTGGCTGTCGGTTTGTCCGGGCCGCGCCGCCAGCATGCCGGTGCGGTGCGCGACTTCATGCTCGGTGCCGTGCTGATGAATGGCAAGGGGGATGTTCTTCACTTCGGCGGCCAGGTGATGAAAAATGTGGCAGGCTACGATGTGTCGCGCCTGCTGGCCGGATCGCTCGGCACGCTGGGCCTGATACTCGAAGTGTCACTGAAGGTCTTGCCCGCGCCGTTTGCCGAAACCACGCTGCGCTTTGAAATGAGCGAGGCAGATGCGCTGCGCACATTGAATGAATGGGCGGGACAGCCCTTGCCGATCTCGGCTACGGCCTGGCATGACGATACCTTGCTGTTGCGCCTGTCCGGATCGGAGGCTGGCGTGAAAGCGGCGCAGCAGAAACTGGGCGGCGAGCTCATCGAACCGGCGGATCACTTCTGGCAAGCGATGCGTGAACACACCCATGCGTTTTTCAACACCGACGAGCCCTTGTGGCGCCTGTCCTTGCCGACGGTCGCACCGCCGCTGGACTTGCCGGGCTTGCCGCTGATCGAATGGGGCGGCGCGCAGCGCTGGCTGGCGACTTCCGCCGATGCTGCGGCAGTGCGCGCTGCGGCGGTACAAGCCGGTGGCCACGCGACTTTATTCAAGGGCGGCGACAAGAGCGCGGGCGTATTCCAGCCGCTGCAGCCGGCGCTGATGCGCATACACAAGCAGCTGAAAGCCGAGTTCGATCCGGCCGGCATTTTCAATCCGGGCCGGATGTATTCCGAGTTTTGACGCCTTATTGACGGTCAGCCATGCAAACTCATCTCGCCGATTTCATCAAGCACACGCCCGAGGGCCAGGAAGCGGAAAGCATACTGCGCGCCTGCGTGCATTGCGGCTTCTGCACGGCGACTTGTCCTACCTATCAGTTGCTGGGCGATGAACTGGATGGGCCGCGCGGCCGCATTTATCTGATCAAGCAGGTGCTGGAAGGGCAGGAGCCGACGCAGAAAACACAACTTCATCTGGACCGCTGTCTGACCTGCCGCAACTGCGAAACCACTTGTCCGTCCGGTGTGCAATACGGGCGGCTGGTGGATATCGGCCGCAAGGTGGTGGACGAAAAAGTAAAACGTCCGGCCAGCCAGCGCATGCTGCGTTACCTGCTGAAAGAAGGTTTGCCGCGCAAAGGATTGTTTTCAGCGGCGATGATGGCGGGTAGGCAAGTGCGCAGCGTTTTGCCTGCCGCACTGCGCAACAAGGTGCCGCCGCGCCAGGCTGCAGGCGTCTGGCCTTCAGGCACGCATGCGCGCAAGATGATCCTGCTCGATGGTTGCGTGCAGCCTGCCATGGCGCCGAACATCAATGCCGCTACGGCGCGCGTGCTGGATGCGCTGGGTGTGCAAGTGCAGATGGCGAGCAAGGCCGGCTGCTGCGGCGCGCTGCGCTTTCATCTGAATGAGCAGGATGCGGCGCTGGATGACATGCGCCGCAATATCGATGCATGGTGGCCGCTGGTGGAAGCGGGTGCCGAAGCGCTGATCATGACGGCTTCGGGCTGCGGCGTGACGGTCAAGGAATACGGCCATCTTCTGCGCCACGATACGATGTATGCCGACAAGGCAAAACGCATTTCAGAGATTGCGTGCGACCTGTCGGAAGTGCTGCAGCCCTTTGAAGCGGAGTTGCTGCGGAAACTGAAAGGCAAAATCAACAAGCGCGTCGCCTATCATCCTCCTTGCACGCTGCAGCATGGTCAGAAAGTCCGCGGCACGGTGGAAGCGCTGCTGCGCGCCGCCGGCGTCGATGTGCAGCTCTGTGCAGACAGCCATCTGTGCTGCGGTTCTGCCGGCACCTACTCGGTCTTGCATCCGCAGCTGGCTTATCCGCTGCGTGACCAGAAGCTGAAGAACCTGCTCGCTACGCAAGCGGAGATGATCGTGTCGGCCAATATCGGTTGCCAGACGCATCTGCAATCCGGTACCGATGTGCCGGTGCGACACTGGATAGAGCTGATAGACAGCGCACTCGCTTAAGAACTGCTTAAGAACTTTGCGCCGGGCAAAGCCAGCTTGCAGATCGGCCGATGGATGTGCTGCTTTCAAGCTTCGGACAGCAGCTTCTCGATATCGATGATGAGTTCCATGGGCTTGGTGCGCGGCGAGTAGCGCTTGTAGACGCTGCCGTCGCGCCGTACCAGGAACTTGGTGAAATTCCACTTGATGGCCTTGGTGCCGAATACGCCGGGTGCTTCGCGCTTCAGGTAGCGAAAGAGCGGGTGGGCATTGTCGCCGTTCACGTCGATCTTCGCGAACATGGGAAAGCTGACCTGGTAATTGATCTGGCAGAATTTGCGTATCTCTTGCGGATCGCCTTGCTCCTGCTTGCCGAACTGATTGCAGGGAAAGCCCAACACCGCCAGTCCGCGCTCATGATAGCGACGGTGAATTTGTTCCAGTTCGCCGTACTGCGGCGTGAAGCCGCAGCGACTGGCCGTATTCACGACCAGCAGCAATTTGTTGCGATAGGTTTCCAGCGTGCTGGCTTCGCCGGCCAGCGTAGTGACGGGTAACTGATAAATAAGATTCATACTAAATCCAGGCCGGCTGTTCCAGACAGCAGGTCCTTGTCTTTTGCTTCCTTGCCCTGCAGCTTGATGGACAGGCGCAAGTCGTTGACGGAATCCGCATTGCGCAGAGCATCTTCATAGGTAATCTGGCCGGCTTCATAAAGATCGAACAATGCCTGATCAAAAGTTTGCATGCCGAGCTCGCGCGACTTTTTGATGACTTCCTTGATTTCGTGCACATCGCCCTTGAACACCAGGTCGGATATCAGCGGCGAGTTGAGCATCACTTCCACAGCCACGCAGCGTCCCTTGCTGTGACGCTTGGGGATCAGGCGTTGCGAAATCATGGCTTTCAGGTTGAGCGACAAATCCATCAGGAGTTGCGCGCGCCGTTCTTCCGGGAAAAAGTTGATGATGCGGTCCAGCGCCTGGTTGGCGCTGTTGGCATGCAGCGTCGCCAGGCAGAGATGGCCGGTTTCGGCGAAGGCAATTGCATAATCCATGGTCTCGCGGTCGCGGACCTCACCGATCAGGATCACGTCCGGCGCCTGGCGCAACGTGTTTTTCAGCGCCACATGCCAGTCTTCGGTGTCCACGCCGATTTCGCGCTGGGTCACGATGCAGTTCCTGTGCGGATGCACGAATTCGATAGGATCTTCGATGGTGATGATGTGACCGAAGCTGTTCTCGTTGCGATGCCCGATCATGGACGCTAGCGTGGTCGACTTGCCTGAGCCGGTGGCGCCTACCACGATGACCAGACCGCGCTTGGTCATCGCGACATCCTTCAGGATGGTCGGCACGCCCAGGTCTTCTATCTTCGGAATTTCACTGTTGATGGTACGCAGCACCATGCCGACCCGGCCTTGCTGGACAAAGGCCGATACCCGAAAGCGTCCCAGGCCGGTAGGCATGATGGCGAAGTTGCATTCCTTGCTGTCTTCGAATTCTGCGGCCTGCTTGTCGTTCATGATGGAGCGCGCCAGTTCCACCGTATGCAGCGCAGATAGCGGCTGGTTCGATACCGGCGTGAGCTTGCCATCGAGCTTGAAGGCCGGTGGAAAGTCCGCAGTGATAAACAGGTCGGAACCGCCTTTGCTGATCATCAGCTTCAGCAATTCATGCATGAATTTCGTGGCTTGATCGCGTTCCATCTCTGTCCTTTAATGCGATGAAAGCTGATGCCCGATACCGGCATCAGCCCATGAAGTTTTCCGGGGTCTTGGCCATGGCGCGCGCCGCAGACATAGAAATACGGTTGCGGCGTACCAGGTCGGTGAGGCAGGCGTCCAGCGTCTGCATGCCGACATTGGCGCCGGTCTGGATGGCGGAATACATCTGCGCGACCTTGGCTTCGCGAATCAGGTTGCGGATCGCCGGCGTGCCTATCATGATCTCGTGCGCGGCGACACGGCCGGTGCCATCCTTGGTCTTGATCAGCGTTTGCGAGATGACGGCCTGCAGCGATTCCGACAGCATCGCGCGCACCATTTCCTTTTCTTCCGCCGGGAACACGTCGACGATACGGTCTATGGTCTTGGCGGCGGAAGATGTGTGCAGCGTGCCGAAAACAAGGTGGCCGGTTTCTGCGGCCGTCAGCGCCAGGCGTATGGTTTCCAGGTCGCGCAACTCGCCTACCAGCACCACGTCCGGATCTTCACGCAGCGCCGAGCGCAGGGCATTGGCGAAAGAGTGCGTGTGCGGACCGACTTCACGCTGGTTGATCAGCGACTTCTTGCAGTCATGCACGAATTCGATCGGGTCTTCGATGGTGAGGATGTGGGCTTGTTCGTTTTCGTTGACATGATTGACCATCGCCGCCAGCGTGGTCGACTTGCCGGAGCCGGTCGGGCCGGTGACCAGTACCAGGCCGCGCGGCTTCAGCGCGAGATCGGCAAAGATGCGCGGTGCGTTCAGGTCATCCAAGGTCAGCACCTTGGACGGAATGGTACGGAACACGGCGGCGGCGCCGCGGTCCTGCACATAGGCATTGACACGGAAGCGCGCCAGGCCGGGAATCGCAAAGGAGAAGTCGATTTCCAGGCGTTCTTCATAAATCTTGCGCTGGCCATCGTTCATGATGTCGTACACCATGCTGTGCACATCCTTGTGTTCCATCGGCGGCAGATTGATGCGGCGCACGTCGCCATGCACACGTATCATGGGCGGCACGCCGGCGGACAAGTGCAAATCGGAGGCGCCATTCTTGACGGAGAACGCAAGGAGTTCGGAGATGTCCATTTATAATTCCAGGGCCGGCAATGAGGTAGGGAAGAATAGGCGCGATGCGCTACAGCAGTGTTGTAATAGCAGTGTGGTGATTATTTTCTGCGAGACTGTCTTTAAAGTGATTTGATTATGTCCTCAATTTCCACGAACTTGCAAGCCGTGCGTGGCACTATCGATAGCGCTGCGCAGGCAGTGTTGCGTAATGGCGGCGATGTGCGTCTGCTGGCGGTATCCAAGACCTTCGGTGCCGAAGCGGTGCTGGAAGCCTCGCAGGCCGGCCAGCAGGCATTCGGCGAAAACTATCTGCAGGAAGCGCTGGACAAGATGGATACGCTGAATGAACTCGCACCGGGGCTGAAACTGGAATGGCATTTCATCGGACCGATACAGAGTAACAAGACGCGACCGATTGCAGAGAATTTCGACTGGGTGCATGCAGTCGATCGCGAAAAGATTGCCCAACGCCTGTCGGTGCAGCGACCTTCTCATTTGCCGCGGCTGAACATCTGCCTGCAGGTGAATATCAGCGGCGAAGCCAGCAAGAGCGGCGTGACGCCAGAGGATGTCTTGTCTCTGGCAAAGGCAGTGGTGGCTTTGCCGAATCTGCGCTTGCGCGGTCTAATGGCGATTCCCGAGCCGGCTGATGATTTCGATGCGCAGCGCAAGCCGTTTGCGGCATTGAGAAACTTGTTCGAACAATTGAAAGCGGCAGGCTTGCCGGTGGATACGCTGTCCATGGGCATGTCGTCCGACATGCAGGCGGCGATTGCCGAGGGCGCGACCCTGGTCAGGATAGGTACGGCCATCTTTGGAGAAAGAACGTATGACTAAGCAGTCAATAAAGCAATTACGAATCGGATTCGTCGGCGGCGGCAATATGGCGGCTGCGCTGATCGGCGGTCTGGCGGATAAGCTGACAGAGGGCGCCAATATCCATGTGGTCGATATCAACGAAGAAGCATTGAATCGCCTGAGCAGCCAGTTCGGCGTGACGACAGCGACGCAGATAGATGAAGTGCTCGCGCAATGCGACGTGATCGTGCTAGCAGTCAAGCCGCAGCAGATGCGCGATGTGGTGAAAGAGGTCAAGCCGCATATCAAGGCGCAACTGCTGCTGTCGATTGCCGCCGGTATTCGCGCCGCCGATCTGTCGCGCTGGCTGGGCGGCCATGAAGCCATCGTGCGCACCATGCCGAATACGCCTGCGCTGGTTGGCATGGGAATTACCGGCATGGCGGCGATGAAAGGCGTGTCGGTGAAGCAGCGCGAACAGGCCGAGGCCATCATGCGCGCGGTGGGCAAGACGGTATGGCTGGATGACGAAGCGCAGATCGATCCGGTTACCGCGATTTCCGGCAGCGGCCCGGCTTATGTGTTTTATTTCATCGAAGCGATGCAGCAGGCGGCGAAGGAAATGGGGCTGACGGAAGCGCAGGGCACGGAACTGGCGATAGAGACTTTCCGCGGTGCGGCGCAACTTGCAGCCAATGCGACCGAGCCGGTTTCGCTTCTGCGCGAACGCGTCACCTCCAAGGGCGGCACCACTTATGCTGCGCTGACCAGCATGGAGCAAGGCGGCGTGAAAGACGCCATCGTGCAGGCAGTCAAGGCGGCCGCTCAGCGAGGGCGCGAGCTGGGGGAAAAGTTCGGCAAGGATTGAGAGCGGATCAAGAGGCTTGGCGGTGCGTAGAAAAAATTCCCGTTTCAATCACGCTTCAAAACCGATCTAGAGAAAACTCTGCCTGCAGAAGTAATGCGGGCAGCGTCTTGCAGGATGAAGCTGGCGCTGCCGAAGCAGGCAAGGATTTAGCGCAACGCGTAGTCCAGTACAACGCCGGCGAAGATGGCAGCGCCCAGCCAGTTATTGTGGCGGAAGGCAGCGAAGCAGCTCATGCGCTCGCGCCCGCGAATCAGCGTGTAATGATAGGCCGCCATGCCGGCGGCTACCAACAGGCCGGCATGGAACCAGATGCCCAGGCCGAACTGCCAACCCGACACCATGATCAGCGCCAGTGTCATCGCATAACACAGCATGATGGCCATCACATCGAAACGGCCGAAGGTGATCGCGGCAGTCTTGATGCCTATCTTGAGATCGTCGTCGCGGTCCACCATCGCATATTCCGTGTCGTAAGCCACCGCCCAGAATACATTGGCGATCAACAGCACCCAGGCCACGAACGGCACGCTATCCTGCACTGCCGCGAAGGCCATCGGAATACCGAAGCCGAAGGCGATGCCCAGATAAGCTTGGGGAATGGCGAAGAAGCGCTTGAAGTAGGGATAGGTGCCTGCGATCACGGCCGCTGCCACGGCAAGCTGCTTGGTCAAGGCATTCAGTGGAAGGATCAGCAGCAGCGCCAGCAGGGTCAGCACGGCGGCCACCATGAGCGCTTCCCAGGCTTGTATGCGCCCGGTCGTCAGCGGGCGTTCCGCCGTGCGTTTTACGAACTTGTCGATATCGCGGTCGGCATAGTCATTGATCGCGCAGCCTGCCGAGCGCATCAGGAAGGTGCCGAGCGTGAAGATGACCAGGAGCTTCCAGTCGGGTACGCCATCCGAGGCCAGCCACAAGGCCCACAGCGTGGGCCAGAGCAGCAGCAGGGTACCGATGGGCTTGTCCAGGCGGACCAGGCGGAAATACAGATGCAATCGATTCATAAGGCGGGGCTGCATTCAGCAGCAAGCGGAACAGTAACAAGGGCAGAGGCAGGGCATCACTCAACCTGGTCCAGCATGGTCACGCCCTTCAGGTCGCATGCCTGGATGGCGGCACTCAGTGCTTCAATCGCGGCAGTGCGGGGGAAGCTCTTGCGCCACGCGACGACGACGCGGCGCGAGGGGGCCGGTTCGCTGAAAGGAATATAACGCAGCATGCCTTCGGCGGGTTCGGGATCCGGAATCGAGGCTTGCGGCAAGACGGTAATGCCTATGCCGGACGCCACCATGTGGCGTATGGTTTCCAGCGACGAGCCTTCAAAGGTGCGGGCAATGCCGTCGCCGCTATTCGAGAAGCGCGACATCTCGGGACAGACTTCCAATACCTGGTCGCGGAAGCAATGACCATTCCCCAGCAGCAGCATGGTTTCCGAGCGCAGTTCATCGGCGCTGATACGGTCACGGTCCGACCACGGATGATCATGCGGCAAGGCCACGACAAAAGGTTCGTCATACAGCGGCTGCACCACCAGCCCATGCTCAGGCAGCGGCAAGGCCATGATCGCAGCGTCCAGTTCGCCCTGGCGCAGCAATTCGATCAGCCTGTGCGTGAAATTTTCCTGCAGGATCAGCGGCATTTGCGGCGTGCGGTCTATCATGACCCTGACCAGTTGCGGCAGCAGATAGGGAGCCACGGTGTAGATGATGCCCAGGCGCAGCGGACCGGCCAGCGGGTCCTTGTTCTGCTTGGCAATTTCCTTGATCGCCGCGGTTTGCTCCAGCACGCGTTCGGCCTGCGACACGATCTGCGCGCCGATCGGAGTCATCGAGACTTCCGAGCCGCCGCGTTCGAAGATGGTGACGCCCAACTCGTCTTCGAGCTTCTTGATGGCTACCGATAGCGTCGGCTGTGCAACGAAGCAGGCTTCGGCGGCATGGCCGAAATGC
>JAFAGG010000085.1 GCA_023422955.1 Pseudomonadota bacterium
AATCTGGAGCGGGAAAAGAGTCTCGAACTCTCGACCTCAACCTTGGCAAGGTTGCGCTCTACCAACTGAGCTATTCCCGCGTTGTGGAGATTTGAGATTATAGAGATTCGCAAAAAATTGTCAAGCAACTCAGCGAATTTCTGCATAGATTAAATCAAGCGACCCGCATTCTCCTTGATCAGGGGCCACGCCTTGCGAAGGTAGTAAAACATCGACCAGACTGTCAGCACTGCAGCAATCCACAACAGTCCATTTCCCCACAGCGTGGTATCGACCATATCGAACAAGCTGCCGTGGTACAGCAGCATGGGGATGGCAACCATCTGTGCAATGGTCTTGATCTTGCCGAGCGAGCTGACTGCCACCGATTTGGACGCGCCGATCTGCGCCATCCATTCGCGCAGCGCCGAGATGGCAATCTCGCGGCCGATAATGATGAAGGCAAGCACGGCACTGACGTCGCGGAATTCCACCAGCAGCAGCAAGGCTCCTGTCACCATCAGCTTGTCGGCTACCGGATCGAGAAAGGCGCCGAAGGCGGAAGTCTCATTCCAGCGGCGGGCCAGGTAACCGTCTACCCAATCCGTTATGGCGGCGACGATGAAGATGATGGTTGCAGCCAGCCCCTTGGTGTGGTCATCCATCCAGGAATCCGGCAGATAAAAAACGCCGACCACCAGGGGAATCAGGGCTACGCGTAACCAGGTAAGCAGTATCGGAATATTGAAAGGCATGTCAAATCTTGTTTTGAATTACATCGAAAAGGCACGCAGCGCCAAGTTTCGCATAGTCTAATGCAATTGCTTGTATATTTTCTCTGCGAGTTGCCTTGAAATGCCGTCCACCGAGGCGAGATCCTCCACGCTGGCATCGGCAACGCCTCGCAATCCGCCAAAACGCGCCAGCAGCCTCTGCCTTCTTTTCGCGCCTATGCCTTCTATTTCTTCCAGCCGTGAAGTCTGACGCGTCTTGGCGCGCTTGGCACGCATGCCGGTGATTGCGAAACGATGCGCCTCGTCGCGGATCTGCGCAATCAGCATCAGCGCCGCCGATTCTTTGCCCAGTTCGCGCGGCAGACGGCCATCCGCGAAGATCAATGTCTCCAGTCCGACCTTGCGCCCTTCCCCCTTGGCCACGCCAACGATCAGGCTGACATCGAGTCCGAGTTCGCTGAATACCTGGCGCGCCATTTCCACCTGCCCCTTGCCACCATCGATCAGGACGATATCCGGCATTACGCCGTCGCCATTGGCGACCTTTTCATAGCGCCGCATCAATACCTGCCGCATCGCCGCGTAATCGTCGCCGGGTGTCACATCGTTGATGTTGTAGCGGCGGTATTCGCCGTTCTGCATCGCATGATGATGGAACACCACGCAGGAAGCCTGCGTCGCCTCGCCCTGCGTATGGCTGATGTCGAAGCACTCCACGCGCAGCTCTGCCAGATCCTGCACTTCCATGCCAAGGGTGTCGGCCAGCGCACGCGTGCGCGACTGCTGCGAACCCTGTTCCGACAATAGCCGCGCCAGCGCAATCTCCGCACCCTTGTGCGCCATTTCCAGCCACTGGCGACGCTGCCCCTGCGGCTGGAACACGAGGTTGATGCGATGACCGCATTGCTCCATCAGCGCCAGCATCAGTTCCGGCTGGTTGAATTCGATATTGAGGATGATGGTGCCGGGGATGAACTTGTCAAAGTAATGCTGCGCGAAGAAAGCCTTCAGCACTTCCACGTCGATAGCCTCCTCGGCAGTGGCCAGCGCGTTATCGACGTGCGCCGGAAAGTAAGCGCGATCGCCGAGGTGACGGCCACCGCGCACCATGGCCAAGTTCACACAGGCACGACCGCCCTGCACGATGACGGCGATGATGTCGATATCGGCATCATCCACTGTTTCCATGCTTTGCTGATGCAGCACGCGCGACAACGCGGTGATCTGATTGCGCACCGCCGCGGCCTGCTCGAATTTCAGCTCTTCGGCAAACGCATGCATCTTGCCTTCCAGCTCCTGCATCACTTCGCTCTGCCGACCACGCAAGAATTTCGCGGCATTCTCGACATCGGCCAGGTAATCGTCTTCCGGAATCAGGTTCACGCAGGGACCGCTGCAGCGCTGGATCTGGTACAGCAGGCAGGGCCGCGTGCGGTTGGCGAACACCGAATCTTCGCAGGTGCGCAGCCGGAATACCTTCTGCAGGATCTGCATCGATTCCTTCACCGCCCACGCGCTGGGAAAAGGCCCGAAGTACTGGTCCTTCTTGTCGACCGCGCCGCGATAGTACGCCATGCGCGGCACTTTCTGACTGCTGATCTTCAGGTAGGGATAGGACTTGTCGTCGCGGAACAGGATGTTGAAGCGCGGCTGCTGGGTCTTGATCAGGTTGTTCTCAAGCAGCAGTGCTTCCGCTTCGCTGCGCGTGACCGTGGTCTCCAGCCGAGCGATGCGCTCCACCATCATCGCGATACGCGGACTGGACAAATTCTTTTGGAAGTAACTCGATACGCGCTTCTTCAGGTCGCGCGCCTTGCCCACGTATAGCAGGTTATTGGCGGCATCGAAATAACGATACACGCCCGGCAGGTTGGGAAGACTGGCTACCGTTTTCAGCAGTGCTGCGCGCGGATCGGGAACAGCGAGGTCAGACATGCCCGCGTCTGGCCAGGTAAGCCTGGGTAGGATCGGCCGCCAGCACGGCATCGCTGCCCTGCATCAGCGCTTCGACGGTACGCCTGGCTGCGAGATAACGGCCATCCTGCTGCAATTCATTCCAGGGAAGTGCAGCGCCAGGCGGCAGCATGGCCTGCAGGCGCGCAGCCGACTTGTTAGCATCCGGCATGCGGCCGGTATCGACTTGCTCCAGCAGCACATCGGCCTTGTCCGGCGAGTTGCAGATCAGGATCATGTCGCAGCCTGCTTCCAGCGCAGCATGCGCGCCGGCCACCACGCCACCTTCCATGCTCGCGCCTTCCATCGCCAGGTCATCGCTGAAAATCATGCCATCGAAACCCAGATCATTGCGCAGCATGCCCAGCCACTTCGCCGAGAATCCGGCCGGCAGCGCATCGACCTGCGGATAAATCACGTGCGCCGGCATCACGGCCGACAGGCTGATGCCGGACCAGCCATAAGGCGCCGCATCGTCCTGCATGATTTCGTCCAGGCTACGTTCATCGACGGGAATCGCGACATGCGAATCCGCCTCCACATAACCATGCCCGGGAAAATGCTTGCCGCAGTTGGCCATGCCGGCCAGCGCCAGACCATGGTTCAGGCTTTTCGCCAGCAGCGTCACGGTGCGCGGATCGCGGTGAAAGGCGCGGTCGCCGATCACGCCCGAAGTGCCATAGTCCAGGTCCAGCACCGGCGTGAAAGACAGGTCCACGCCGCAGGCACGCAATTCCGCGGCCAGCACGTAGCCGACGTCGGTGGCGGCCTTCACCGATTGCAGCACATCGCGCTCCCACAAGTTGCCCAGCTTTTTCATTGCAGGCAGGCGGGTGAATCCGTCGGTGCGGCAGCGCTGCACGCGACCGCCTTCGTGATCGATGGCGATCAGGATGCCGGGACGCGCGTCGTGTATGGCCTGCGTCAGCGCGGTCAGTTGCGCGCGGTTTTCATAATTGCGCGCAAACAGGATCACGCCGCCTGTGAGCGGATACCGGATGCGGCGGATATCGTCTTCCGTCAGCGTAGTGCCGGCCACATCGAGCATGATGGGACCGAGTTGTAGGTTGGCAGAGGTTTGCGTCATTGTGGCTTGCGTCATTGTTTTTCCACGATCACAAAGGCGACAGCGTAGTCGGATTCATCGGTAATGGTGACCTGTGCCGTCAGTTGGTGTTCTTCCATGAATGCCTGCAGCGCGCCGCTGGTGACGACAATGGGTTTGCCGCTGGGCGCATTCAGCGTCTGCATCGCGCGCCAGGTCATGGGCATGTGCATGCCCAGGCCTATGGCCTTGGAAAACGCTTCCTTGGCGGCGAAACGCGTTGCCAGAAAACGGATGCCGCGCGCTTCGACCTTGGCCTTGCGGCGATGGTAGCGTTCCAGTTCTTGCGGACCCAGCACCTTTTCCGCGAAGCGATCGCCATGGCGCACCAGCGCCGCTTCGATGCGCGGAATACGGATGATGTCGGTGCCTATGCCGTAGATCATCAGCGCCCCGCGGCAATACGCGAGCTGACCATGATGGCCTTCATCTCGCGCACCGCATTCTGCCAGCCGGCAAATACCGCGTGCGCGACGATGGCGTGGCCGATGTTGAGCTCGGCGATGTCGGGAATCGCGGCAATCGGCTGAACATTCGTATAGTGCAGGCCATGCCCGGCATTGACCACCAGCCCATGCTTCACGCCTGCCTGCACGCCTTCGCGTATGCGCTGCAGTTCACGCTGCTGTTCTTCGTCATCGTGAGCATCGGCATAACGGCCGGTATGCAATTCGATGACAGGCGCGCCGGCTTCCGCTGCCGCCTGGATCTGCTCGGCATCGGCATCGATGAAGAGACTCACGCGTATGCCTTCCGCCTGCAATTGCCGGATCGCGGCCTGCACCTGCGAAAAATGCCCGCGTACATCCAGCCCGCCTTCGGTCGTGACCTCTTCCCTTCTTTCCGGCACCAGGCAGACATCCTGCGGCTTGATGCGGCAGGCGAAATCCAGCATCTCGGCGGTCACGGCCGACTCCAGGTTCATGCGGGTGAGAAGCTGAGGACGCAGCACTTCCACGTCGCGGTCCTTGATATGGCGGCGGTCTTCGCGCAGATGCAGCGTGATCACGTCGGCACCAGCCTGCTCGGCCAGCAGCGCAGCCTGTATCGGATCGGGGTAAACGGTGCCGCGCGCATTACGCAGCGTGGCGACGTGATCGATATTCACGCCCAGCGCGATGGAAGGATGATTGGGTTGCAGGAAGCTCATGGATGAATACTTATACTTGCTTTATAGCTGAGTCAGGTCGATCAGTATCTGGCGGGTATTCAGCGGCGCCCCGCCCAGATGATGAGATAGTAAGGCACGCATCAAAAATTTGCTCTGGGTCTGCGTGGCGGGATCGCTGTAGTCTTCCTTGTCCATATCCAGCAGCGTCTTGCCGGACACGCGCGGCCAGACATCGGATTCCAGCGCCGGACGGGCACCGCGCTCGGGATCGACTACGTACACCAGGTCGGGCTCAACGGCTTCGCGCGACATGGTGCAGCGCGTGAAGTTGCCGGCAAAGCCGGTTTCGCGCAGCAGCGCCAGCTCGAACTTGCGCAGTACGATGGGCACCGGCTCGCCGTGCGCGAGTTCATTGAGCGTGGAAACATAATGGTCGAACAGCGGCCGGTGCGCATCGTCGCGCGCCAGGAACTTGACCAGCAATTCGTTCAGATAAAAACCGCACAGCAACGCCGATTTCTCCAGCGGCAGCAGGCCGCCCACCCATTCGGCCCCGGTCAGCGTGCGCACTTCGGATTTGCCCGACCAGGAAATCGACAGCGGCTGAAAAGTCTGCAGCACGCCGCGCAGTTTCGAATGCGGTCGTTTCGCGCCCTTGGCAACCAGCGCGATGCGGCCATGATCGCGCGTCAGCACGTCGACGATCAGGCTGGTTTCCTTGTACGGATAGCTGTGCAGCACGAAAGCCGGCTGGCCGCTGATGCGGTGCTCTTTCTCGAAGGAGCGCGCCCGCCTTTCCTGCTTGCGCACCAGTTCAGGATCGGCCGCCAGTTCATTCGGAAGGGTCTGCGAATTGTCGCGATCGGAAAGGGAAAGGTCCGGCATGATCAATCTAGGGTGTCATGCAAGCATTCATTCGTAGCCGTAGGCGCGCAATCCGGCTTCATTGTCAGCCCAGCCCGACTTCACCTTGACCCATATTTCGAGATAGACCGGGCCGTCGAACAGCTTTTCCATATCCAGGCGAGCCTGCGTGGAAATTTCCTTGAGCCTGGCGCCTTTCTGCCCGATCAGCATGGCCTTGTGCGTATCGCGCTCGACCAGCACGGCAGCGAAAACACGTCGTAGCCGCCCTTCCTGTTCGAACTTTTCGATCAGCACGGTGCTGGTGTAAGGCAGCTCGTCGCCCACGAAGCGAAACACTTTTTCGCGCACAATTTCCGCTGCCAGGAAACGCTCGCTGCGATCCGTGATGTCGTCTTCGGCAAACATCGGCGGATTTTCCGGCAGGTGCCTGCGGATTTCTTCCTGCAGCGCGTCCAGCTGATAACGCTGCTTGGCCGAGACGGGCACTACGGCGGCAAAGGAATGTTTTTCCGAAAGCTGCTGGATGAAGGGGATGAGACGCGCCTTGTCCTTTACATGATCGACCTTGTTGATCACCAGAATGCAAGGTATGTCTTCAGGCAGCAGATCGAGCACCTGCTGATCGGCGGGACCGAAATTGTCGGCCTCCACCAGGAACAGCACCACATCGGATGCCGTCAGCGTATTGGTGACGGTACGGTTCAGCGTGCGATTCAGGGGATTCGAATGCCGGGTCTGAAAACCCGGCGTATCGACATAGACGAACTGGGTGTTATCAACAGTCTGTATGCCGGTGATGCGATGGCGGGTGGTCTGGGCTTTGCGCGAGGTAATACTGACCTTGGCACCGATCAAGGCGTTCATCAGCGTGGATTTGCCGACGTTAGGTCTTCCTACAATGGCAATGTAACCGCAACGGAATTCGGGAGATGCTGCAATTGCTGTGGTCATGCGGTCTTGGTGTGATTTGCAAAAAGAGAAGCTTCCCCGGCGCCAGCAATGGCTACCGGAGGGCCGCCTTCTTTTTCAGAGGGGGAGCTTAAGTCCAGGGAAGGAGGCGCGTCATCGGCAACCGGCGCATCAGGCTGCACAGTTCCGATTCCGGCCAGCTTCAGTTGCGCTGTGCGCGGCTTGGCCTTGCGTTTGGTGGCAGGCGTCTTGGCCAGCGCGGCTTGCACGGCCTCTAGCGCATGTTTGGCGGCGGCCTGCTCGCCTGCCCGCCTGCTGCCGCCGGTGCCGAACACCTGGATGTCCAGCTTGGGTACCAGGCATTCCACTTCGAATTGCTGATTGTGGGCAGCACCATGGGTGGCGACCACATTGTATTGAGGCAAGGCGATTTTTTTCCCTTGCAAAAACTCCTGCAGCAGGGTTTTGGCATCTTTGCCCAGGGTCTTGGGATCGACGGTGTTCAGGATAGGCGTATAAAGGGAACCGATCACCTTGCGCGCCGCCTCGAATCCGCCATCGAGATAAGTCGCGCCGAACAGTGCCTCCAGCGTATCGGCCAGTATGGAAGGACGACGGAAGCCGCCGGACTTCAACTCCCCTTCCCCGAGTCGCAGGAATTGCGACAGATCCAGCCGCTGGGCAATTTCATAGAGGGTTTGCTGCTTGACCAGATTGGCCCGCAAGCGCGACAAATCGCCTTCGTCTATCTTGTTGTAGCGATCGAACAATAATGAGGCCACGACGCAATTCAGTATGGAGTCGCCGAGAAATTCCAGGCGTTCGTTATGCAAACTGCTATGGCTGCGATGGGTCAGCGCCTGCTGCAGCAGTGCAGCATTGCTGAAAGTGTGGCCTAGCCGGTTTTGCAATAAGTTTAAATCCATAATGAATCGCTAATATTTCCTTTACTTAAGGAATCGGCCGTTTCTGTGCAGCGCGATTGTCCGTAGTGCCTTCATATTCCAGCAGCAGACTGGCGGGTCCCACCAGAGGTATTACCTTTTCATACGCAAAACTCACCTCGTATCCGCTATCGCTTTGCTGGATACGCAAATCCTTGCCGCTCAAAGAGGTGATATATCCGACACTGGCCTGCTGATCGAAGGAGCGACGGATTTCCGCGGGATCATTACCTCTTTGCTTCGCCTGCACCATTGCCTTTTTGATTGAAAAATATTCAACCACAGTAGGCACGGTCTTTAGTCCCAACACCCCGATTACTGCCGCAATTCCCAATAAAAAAATGAAGCTGACGAGTGATATGCCGCGCTGATTTATTTTTGACCGCGAACCCATTCATTAGCTCCTTTGTCCTTCAATTAAAGCTGCCTATCCGTTTCAAATTGCTGGGAAAATTGCTCAGATTCAGCCAGATGAAAAATGCTTTTCCGACAATATATTCATCCGGCACAAAACCCCAGTAACGGCTGTCCAGACTGTTATCCCGATTATCCCCCATCACGAAATAATGTCCAGCAGGCACGGTGCAGGTGAAACCCTGAGTGTTATAGGTACACAACTCCCGTTGCGGAAAGTTGTCAGGTTGTGATACGTAGGCCGGAGCGCGGCTGTCATTCAGAATGCGGTGAATTTCCTCTCCCACGCTTTCAGTGAACTGAGCGGAGTAGGACAGCGTATTTTCATCCAGGTAATCGGGCTGCTGCGTGTATTCGACCGCTTCTCCATTGATGGATAAGCGCTTGTTCTGGTAGCTGACCTTATCGCCCGGCACGCCCACCACGCGCTTGATGTAATCCAGGGAAGGATCGCGCGGATACTTGAAGACCATCACATCGCCACGCTGCGGATCGTTGAGATCCACGATTTTCTTGTTCACCACCGGCAGGCGTATGCCGTAGGTGAATTTATTGACCAGGATGAGATCCCCCACCTCCAGGGTAGGCACCATGGAACTGGAAGGAATCTTGAACGGCTCGTAGAGGAAAGAGCGCAGGCAAAACACCAGGGCAATAACCGGGAAAAAGCTGCCGGAATATTCAATCCAGGTAGGTTGCCTGAGGATGTTTTGTTCCAGCTCGGCGCGGCCGGTATTGTCCACCTTGACGCCCTGCGTGGCTAGGCGCGCATTGCGCGCATCGTACTCGGCCAGCGCGGTATCGGCTCTGGCGCGACGCTGTTTGGCCAGATAAAAGACATCCAGCGACCAGATAACTCCGGTCACCACCATCAGCACAAACAGGAGCAGGGAAAAATTGGTAATCAGATCCTGCATGCTTATTTGTCTTCCACTTGCAAAATTGCCAGGAATGCTTCCTGCGGCACCTCGACGGAACCCACCTGCTTCATGCGTTTCTTGCCCGCCTTCTGTTTTTCCAGCAGCTTGCGCTTGCGGCTGATGTCGCCGCCATAACACTTGGCCAGCACGTTCTTGCGCAGGGCCTTGATGTTTTCGCGCGCCACGATGGTCGAACCGATCGCAGCCTGAATCGCCACATCGAACATCTGGCGCGGAATCAGTTCCCGCATCTTGCTGGCGACCGCACGGCCACGGTACTGACTGGTGGCGCGATGGACAATGATGGCCAGCGCATCGACCTTCTCGGCATTGATCAGCATGTCGACCTTTACCACGTCGGCTGAGCGGTATTCCTTGAATTCATAGTCCATGGAGGCATAACCGCGCGACGTGGATTTCAGCCGGTCGAAGAAGTCGAGCACGATTTCAGCCATCGGCATTTCATAGGTCAGCTGAACCTGCTTGCCGTGATAGCTCATGTTGATCTGGTTGCCGCGCTTTTGCGTACACAGCGTGATGACCGAACCCACATACTCCTGCGGCATGTAGAGATTGACCGTCACGATAGGCTCGCGGATCTCGGCAATCTTCGGCGGATCCGGCATCTTCGACGGATTGTCGACCATCAGCATGGTGCCGTCGCGCAGTTCCACCTCATAGATGACGGTCGGCGCCGTCGTGATGAGGTCCATATCGAACTCGCGCTCCAGCCTCTCCTGCACGACGTCCATATGCAGCAAGCCCAGGAAGCCGCAACGAAAGCCGAAACCGAGCGCCTGCGAGACTTCCGGTTCGAACTGCAAGGCCGCGTCATTGAGCTTGAGTTTTTCCAGCGAGTCGCGCAGCGCATCGTACTGGTTGGCTTCCACCGGAAACAGGCCGGCAAACACCTGGGGTTTGACTTCCTTGAAGCCGGGCAGCGCTTCCTTGGCCGGCGTCGCGGCATGGGTGATGGTATCGCCCACCTTCGCGGCCTTCAGTTCCTTGATGCCGGTAATGATGAAGCCCACTTCTCCCGCCGACAGCGATTCCCGCGCGATCGACTTGGGGGTAAATACGCCCACGCTTTCCGTCTGGTGCTGGGCACCAGTCGCCATCATGAGAATTTTTTCCTTGGTGCGCAGCGTGCCGTTCATCACGCGCACCAGCATCACCACACCCACGTAATTATCGAACCACGAATCGATGATCAGTGCCTGCAGCGGCGCCTTGGGGTCGCCTTTCGGCGGCGGCACTTTCGCAATCAGCGATTCCAGCACATCTTGCACACCGAGACCGCTCTTGGCCGAGCAACGCACCGCGTCCGACGCATCGATACCGATCACGTCCTCGATCTCGCCGATCGCATTCTCGGGGTCGGCGGCAGGCAGGTCGATCTTGTTCAGCACCGGCACCACTTCGACGCCCAGGTCGAGCGCAGTGTAGCAATTGGCCACCGTCTGCGCTTCCACGCCCTGGGAAGCATCCACCACCAGCAGCGCGCCTTCGCAGGCGGACAGCGAGCGGCTCACTTCATAGCTGAAGTCCACGTGTCCCGGAGTGTCGATCAGATTGACGTTATAAATTTGGCCGTCGCGTGCCTTGTAGGTCAAGGCCGCAGTCTGGGCCTTGATGGTGATGCCGCGTTCACGCTCCAGATCCATGGAATCCAGGACCTGCGCTTCCATTTCGCGGTCGGACAAGCCGCCGCACAGCTGGATGATGCGGTCAGCCAGCGTGGATTTGCCGTGATCGATATGGGCGATGATGGAGAAATTGCGAATGTTGTCCATTGGGATAATGCGAGGTCACAAAAAAGGCGCTCCAGGCGGGGAAACATTCCCCAGGGGGCGCCTCTGGCAGGATTTATACAGTCCGCTATTTTACCGGATTCCACCACCGAATCCCATGAATCGTGGAAAACGGCAGCAAAACGAGCCTAATCCTGCAAAAAAGCCTGCAGCTTTTCGGGATCGAGGAAATAGTGGCAGATTTCAAGCGGCTCACCACCGTTTTTCGAGCCGAGCAGCACCGGAACAAGCTCGTCGTAACGCGCCACCAGAGTCTCATCCGCATCGACATCAATGACTTCCACCGAAAAGACGTAGCGATCCTTCCATTCCTGGAGGGCTTGAAGCATGTCATCGCAAAGATGGCAGTAGGAGCGGGAATACAGCAGAAAATGAATCACGATCTTTGGAGTCGAATGTGAATGTAAAAAAGCCGGCTTGGACCGGGGCACATAAAAAAGGCTGCCGGTTTTCTGGCAGCCTTGCGGACTTCCTGCCTTTTACTGAGGAGGCCTTAATGGCACGAATTGCGAAGTGTCGCCGCGGCGCACCAGCAATACCGCCATGCGGCCGCGCTCCAGGCGCGATACCAGCGCATTGAACTGCGCAGCGCTGGTGATATCGGTGTTGTTGAGCCGCAAAATGATATCTCCTGGGCGCAATCCAGCCCGCGCGGCCACACCATCAGCGACTTCCACTATTACGCCAGCGGTCAGGCTCAACTCCTTCTTCTGCGCGTCAGTCAGGTCCGCCACCGCCAATCCCAGCGTATTGGTTTTTGCCTGGGGCTTGCGCTCTTCCGGCACCGGCGCCTGTTCGGGCTCCATTTCAGCCACGACAATACTCAGGTCACGGGCAGCGCCGCGTCGCCATACGGTCACGGTGGCACGTGTGCCGGGAGCAGTCCGCCCTACCAGGCGCGGCAGATCGGTCGACTTCTCTATGTTTGCACCGTTGAAGCGCAGGATGATATCGCCCGCCTCCATGCCGGCCTTGTCAGCCGGCGCATCCGGCTCGATACGCTGCACCAGCGCGCCGTGCGTTCTTTGCAATCCCAACGACTCGGCCACTTCCTTGGTCACTTCGCCGATCTGCACGCCGATACGGCCGCGCGTCACGCGCCCGCTTGTTTTCAACTGCTCGGCAATGCGCATGGCCTCATCGATAGGCACGGCAAACGAAATGCCCATGTAACCGCCGGAGCGGCTGTAGATCTGGGAATTGATACCGACCACCTCGCCGCGCATGTTGATCAGCGGACCGCCGGAATTACCGGGATTGACCGCCACGTCGGTCTGGATCAGCGGCAGATAATCGCCGGTATCGCGGGCGTTGGCCGATACGATGCCGGCGGTCACGGTATTGTCCAGTCCGAACGGCGACCCAATCGCGATCACCCATTCCCCGACCCGGATACGGCTGGAGTCGCCTATGGTCAGCTTGGGAAGATTGCTGCCGTCGATTTTCACCAGCGCCACGTCGGTCCGCTTGTCGGCACCGATGATCTTGGCCTTGAACTCACGCTTGTCGGTCAGGCGTACATAAACTTCATCCGCGCCTTCTATCACATGCGCATTGGTCAACACGAAGCCGTCGCCGGAGATGATGAAACCGGAACCCACTCCGCGCGGCACCTCTTGCTCGGGGCTGGGAGCTGGACGCTGGCCGCGGCGATCCGGCTGAGGAGCCGGCGGCACCGGCATGCCGAAGAAGCGCCGGAAAAACTCCTGCATTTCCTCATCGACCTGCGCCTCGCGCTGCCCCGGCACGATTCTTTGCGTAGTGCGTATGTTGACGACTGCAGGACCGACACGGTCCACCAGATCGGCAAAATCGGGAAGCACAACGGAGGGCGTGGCTGGCGTCGGGGCGGTCTGCGCAGGCACAGGAGCAGGCGTGCTTGCCTGGGCGAATGCCTGGTTGCTCAAGCTCAGGCCGAGGCTGGCAACGCTTAGCAATACGATGGACAAACCCCGCGTTAAACAAATGCTGATTCTCATGGTTCGCTCTTATTTATTGCTTTTGAATTCGACCGAATTGGCAACTTGCTTGACAGCAGCTGCAGGCACTTCGCCAACTATGGTAAGCCAAAAATCACCAAGTCGCTTGCCAATAATATTGACCGCTCCCTGCTGCACCGATCCCTCGGTACGGCTTTGAGAACCAGGCTCGATGAAAACGGAAATAGCCGCCAGACCGTCGGAGAAAACGATTTGCACCATTTCACCAGGCGAAGCGGCTTTTGCACCCTCGCCGACCGCATCTGCAGCCGTTTGTGACAGCAGGCGCTTGACGGCGGCAATCTGCTTGAAGCCGGGCGGCATGAATCCTATGTTCAGGCCCGGCACCTCCACGTGCTGAAGCGTGCTGCGCTCTCGCCGCCAGTCCTGCACATTGTCGTAACTGGGACGCACCAGTTGCGAGGAAATATTGCCCAATGCCAGCCGGGTAAAACCGATCTGTTCCAACACGCGATTTTCGGCCACGGTCTGAAGCCGAAGCAGCAGGCCGCTGGACTTCTCCACCCATAGGCGATAGCCGTAGCGCAGATTGTCGCGCGGCACCAGCACAAGCACCTGGCAATCGTATCCTGCCACCTGTCCGGCATCACCGAAACGTGTCAGGTAAAAAGGGGATAGTTCGGCAGGATCGGCGACAAGCAAAGCAGGAAAACCTTCGCGAGTGACGCGCTGCTCTATCAGCAGGGCCTTTTCATCCGGCGCGTAATAAACGATTTCCTCGTTCCTGCGCACATATTCGCGAGGACGGCCATCGAGCACTTCCAGCTTTTCCAGTTCATTCTTCCCTTGCACCACATGCGTAATGCGGGAAGTGCGCTGGCGATTGTCCTGCTGATAGACAAAGGTGCCGGAATAATTCAGGGATTGGGCCGCATGCGGAATCTTGCGTAACCAGCTTTGCGCTTCGCGCTCTTCCATTTCTGCTGCGCGACCTTGCGCATGCGCAGCGAAAGCAAGCAGGCTAGCTAGGGCGATGACATATCGGAAAAAATCCGCCGGTCTCAGCATGGGCTATTTGTCAGCCTCCGGAGCAAACGTGGCCGAACGTGCAAACTGCGAACTGCTGTATGCAGACGGTGAAAAACGTTGATGCGCCATGAGGTATTGATCAATACGTGGATCCCGTACTATATCATCCTCCACCACCAAAGTTTGCGAATCAGAAACGGAATTCTTAGCCGACTCGCTGGCGGGCATCACCACGGGCATGATGGCCTCGGCAGTTTCTTCAGGCGTTTGCACCGCATGCGCGGCAAGCGGTGCTTCGGTCGCAACCGGCGAATTCGCTCCCCATTGCGGCCCCAGCAAAATCGCAACGGCCAGCGCTGCCGTGCCGGCCAAGCCTGGTACGAGATAGCGGCGCATCGCAGCCAGCACGCCACCTGACCACTGCACCTCCGCGACTTCCGGCGCCGCTTTCGTCACGACAGGAACATGCGGCGTTTCCGCATCCAGTCTGGCCGCCATTCGGGCAGCAAACCCCGCACTCATGGGAGCCGCCAGCTCCTCGGAACGCAGCATGTCGCCAATACGATGATAGAGTTCCCAGTCTTCCCGGGAGTCTTCATCCAGATTCTGCAATGTCGCGTCAGCCACCAAAAGATCCAGCTCACTATCGGTCAATGCGGAGATCTGTTCGCGCTTGATATTAGTTGTATTCATATTTGCCTCGCCACCGACAAACCCTTCACCTGAAAAATTGATCGCCTGTTTTTTTTACCAGCGCTTGTCTAATGCAGTTCCCAGTAAAGGCCGCAGCTTTTCAGCGATGGCCTCCCTTGCTCTGAAGATGCGGCTTCGAACCGTCCCTATGGGGCAGCCCATTGCTTCCGCTATCTCGTCATAACTCAGTCCTTCTATTTCCCTTAGCGTAATGGCCACCCGCAATTCCTCCGGCAGTGCATCCATCGCGATATTCACCGTCTCTGCAATCTGCTTGGTTGCAAGCATGGATTCAGGCGTGTTGATATCTCTTAGGTGCTCGCCGTCATCGAAAGTTTCTGCCTCTTCAGCATCCGCTTCCGTTGACGTAGGGGCACGTCTGCCTTGCGTGACCAGATAGTTTTTAGCCGTGTTGATTCCTATCCTATACAACCACGTATAGAAAGCTGAATCACCCCGAAATTGAGGCAACGCCCGGTAAGCCTTGATAAATGCTTCCTGAACGACATCTTCGGCCTCTGCCTGGTCGCGAATCAATCGCGACACCAGTCGCATCAACTTGCGTTGATACTTGGTCACCAGCAGCTCGAACGCCTTTTTGTCGCCACGCTGGACGCGCTCAACTAACAGTTGATCAATATCGCGCTCTGTCGTCAATCCCCGGTCCTTGTTGTTGTGCAACACTCACGCGGCTAACTATTGACCCTAAGAAACTAAAATAGTTCCTATGTTTCTGCTAGAAAAATGGTCAAAAAAGCTCGCCCTCTGCTGAATTATTTTGCGCGGCAATCCATCGACACGCAACCGATAATGCGCGAAAAGCTTCCGCATTCATGCTGTCTCGCAAGATAGGTAAAACGATTACGCGCTGCTTTTCGTTTTCCAATCTCAAAAGCAACAAACCGGGCCACAACACCGAGTCCGGCAGCAGCCGCAATACGGAATTTCCGCCTGACTCATTTCGAGATAACAAAGACGAGCCAGTTAATCCGTTATGTTCCACTAACCGGATTTGGCCATTCGTAGAAATATCAAGCCGAATGATTTTTCTTTGGCGTGCAAGCCAAATGAAGGCAGTCCGCAGCGCCAGTACCGTGACGCCAAGCACCAAAAGACGAGCAAAGAGAGGCAAGTCACCCAGCAAAGAGAAGCCGATTGCGAGAGCGACCACGAATAACGCCATGCAGTACAGGCCGATTACGCCTGACAATATCCTGGACGGCCTGACAAGCGTCGATACTGCTATGGAAGGAAGGGAGGAAGAGGGTCTGTTCATCTTCGTCAAAAGAAGATGAACAGACAGGAATCAAATCTTTCCGAAGACCAGCGTGCCATTCGTTCCGCCAAAGCCGAACGAGTTTTTCACAGCAATCTGGATAGGCATTTCCCGTGCGGTGTTTGCACAGTAATCCAAGTCGCAGGCCGGATCCTGGTTAAAGATATTGATAGTTGGCGGAGAGATTTGCTTGTGCACGGCGAGCACGGTGAATACCGATTCCAGACCACCTGCACCACCCAGCAAGTGACCCGTCATGGACTTGGTAGAGTTCACCACGACTTTCTTGGCGTGATCACCGAGCGTACGCTTGATCGCAACCGTTTCAGCCACGTCACCCAGCGGCGTGGAAGTGCCATGCGCATTCACGTAGTTCACTTGGTCCGCATTGACACCGGCATTGTCCATGGCCGCTTTCATGCAGCGCCCGGCGCCACTACCGTCTTCCAGAGGCGCAGTCATGTGATTGGCATCGGCGCTCATGCCAAAGCCCAGCACTTCTGCATAAATCTTCGCACCGCGCGCCTTGGCATGCTCGTACTCTTCCAGCACCATCACGCCCGCGCCTTCGCCCAGCACGAAACCGTCGCGATCCTTGTCCCAGGGACGGGATGCGGTCACGGGATCCTCGTTACGCTGAGAAAGTGCCCGCGCGGAAGCAAATCCACCCAAACCCAGGGGCGAGATCGAGGCTTCCGAGCCGCCCGCAATCATCACGTCGGCATCGCCATACTCGATCATGCGCGCTGCCGCACCGATGCAATGCAAGCCCGTGGTACAGGCGGTGACAATCGCAAGGTTCGGACCACGCAAGCCATACTTGATGGACAGGTGACCCGAGATCATGTTGATGATCGAAGCTGGGATGAAGAAGGGGCTGATACGACGCGGACCGCGATTGGTCAGCTCGGTATGCGTGTCCTCGATCAGGGGCAAACCGCCAATGCCGGAACCGACAATGACACCGATGCGGTCTGCATTGGAGTCAGTGACTTCCAGGCCGCTATCCTGCATTGCCTGCATGCCGGCAGCCATGCCGTAATGGATGAATACATCCATATGGCGCGCTTCCTTGGCGGCGATATAGTCTTCAATTTTGAAATCCTTTACTTCCCCTGCGAAGTGGGTAGTAAAGGGCGTGGCGTCAAACTTGGTGATCGTTGCAATGCCGGAGCGGCCTGCAACGATAGCGTCCCATGCATCAGCGACAGTATTGCCGACTGGTGAAACGCATCCCAAACCCGTTACAACGACACGACGTTGACGTGAACGGCTCAAACAATTCTCCTGCAATCAGTCAAAAATTATGCCTTGACGTGAGCCTTGGCATAGTCAATCGCTTGTTGCACGGTCGTAATCTTTTCAGCTTCTTCGTCTGGAATTTCCATTTCGAATTCTTCTTCCAGAGCCATGACCAGTTCAACCGTATCCAGCGAATCAGCACCCAGATCGTCTACGAAAGACGACTCGGTTTTGATATCAGCTTCTGCGACGCCCAATTGCTCAGCGACGATTTTCTTTACGCGATTTTCGATATCGGACATCTCTTGCCTCCAATGAGTGGTTTTACAAAGTGCGCGCATTTTATCAGGTTTGCGCACCAAAAATTCAGTTTTTGCGGCCTCTCCATAGAACGGGGAAACCGCCTTCAATATTGCCTAACTTGCTTAATTGAGATACATGCCGCCATTCACATGCAGCGTCGTACCCGTGATGTAACCTGCCTGAGCAGAAGCCAGGAAGGATACCGCGGCGGCGATGTCTTCGGGGGTACCGAGACGTCCTACCGGGATTTGCTGCAGCAGCGCAGCGGTTTGCTGCTCGCTCAGCACTTTGGTCATATCGGTATCGATAAAACCAGGTGCTACGCAATTGACCGTGATGTTACGGCTGCCGATTTCACGCGCCAGTGCGCGGCTCATGCCCGCCACACCCGCCTTCGCCGCCGCATAGTTCATCTGACCGGGGTTGCCAGTCGAGCCAACTACGGATGTAATATTGATGATGCGGCCGTAACGCGCCTTCATCATGCCGCGCAATACCGCACGCGACAAACGCCCTACCGCCGTCAGATTGGTTGCAATGACTGCATCCCACTCTTCTTCTTTCATGCGCATCGCCAGTTGATCCTGCGTAATGCCCGCATTATTGACCAAAATGGTCAGGCCGCCAAATTCCTTCTGGATTTCGTCGATCACTGCATTGCAACGTTCCGCATCGTTCACGTTCAGCACGATGCCTTTGCCGTTTTCGCCGAGATATTCGGAAATGGCAGCGGCACCCGCTTCGCTCGTAGCGGTACCGATCACTCTGGCACCCTGGCGCACCAGCTCCTGCGCAATGGCCTTGCCGATGCCGCGCGATGCGCCGGTCACCAGGGCCACCTGGTCCTTCAAACTAGTCGTCATTTCGAGAGCTCCAGCACTTTTTCCAAAGAAGCCTGGTCAACGATGGCTTCGCCGATCAGATCGCCATTGATGCGCTTGGTGAGGCCCGCCAGCACTTTGCCGGGACCGCACTCCACCACATGACTCACGCCGCCTGCGGCCATCACTTGCACCGTTTCCACCCAGCGCACCGGGCTGGCCGCCTGGCGCACCAGCGCATCCTTGATGTCGGCCGTATCGCTGACGATGGCCACATCCACGTTATTGATGACGGGAATTTTCGGCGCGGAGAAATTCACATTGGCCAGATACTCGCGCAAACGGTCCGAGGCCGGCTTCAGCAACGAAGAATGGAAAGGCGCGGATACCGGCAGCGACAAGGCGCGTTTGGCGCCCTTCGCTTTTGCCGCTTCGCAGGCGCGCTCGATCGCAGCCTTGTGGCCGGCGATCACCACCTGCGCCGGCGCATTGAAGTTCACGGCTTCCAGCACCTCGCCGCCGGCCGCTTCAGCGCATACTGCGCGCACGTCATCGTCCGACAAACCGAGGATGGCCGCCATGCCGCCTTGCCCCACCGGAACAGCTTCCTGCATGGCCTTGGCGCGGAAGCGCACCAGCGGCACCGCATCGCGGAAATCAATCACGCCTGCGGCGACCAGCGCGGAATATTCACCCAGGCTGTGGCCCGCCACCATGACCGGCGCAGCGCCGCCAGCCGCGATCCATGCGCGATAAAACGCAACCGCTGCGGTCAGCATCACAGGCTGGGTATTGGTGGTCAGGTCCAGGTCCTCTTTCGGACCTTCATTGATCAGCTTGCCCAGATCGAACTGCAGCGCATCCGATGCTTCTGCCACGGTTTGCGCCACTACAGGATTGTCAGCGAAGCCGTTCAGCATGCCTATGGCTTGCGAACCTTGTCCCGGAAATACGAAAGCGAATTTAGTCATCTTGTTTTTGTATTGAGCAAAATTAGGCAAATAAATCAGGCAAATGCATTACATGCGAACCAGCGCGGCAGCCCAGGTGAAACCTCCGCCCACGCCTTCCATCATCACATGCTGGCCAGGCTTGATGCGACCATCGCGCACGGCCGTATCGAGCGCCAGAGGAATCGATGCTGCGGACGTATTGCCGTGCTGATCCACCGTCACCACCACATTGTCCATAGACAGGCCCATTTTTCTCGCGGTGCTTTGCATGATGCGAATATTGGCTTGGTGCGGAATCAGCCAGTCGACTTGAGAGGCTTCCATGCCTGCGATTTCCAGCGCTTCGTTGGCGACCTTTTCCAGCACGGATACCGCCATCTTGTACACAGCCTGACCGTCCATGTGCATGAACGCGCTGCCTGCCACAACACCATCCTTGAAGCTGCCGGGCATGCACAGAATGTCGCCGAGATTGCCATCGGCATGCATCTTGGTTGCCAGCACGCCAGGCTCATCGGATGCGGACATCACGATAGCGCCGGCGCCATCGCCGAACAGCACGCAGGTCGTGCGATCGCTGAAGTCGACAATGCGCGAGAACACTTCCGCACCGATCACCAGCACGTTTTTGTGCATGCCGGACTTGATGAAATTGTCGGCAATCGACATCGCATAAACGAAACCGCTGCACACTGCCTGCACGTCAAAAGCCGCGCCGGTATTGGTGATGCCGAGTTTGCGCTGCACGACGCAAGCCGTGCTGGGGAAACCGCCGAAATGATCCGGGGTCGAGGTCGCTAAAATAATGAGATCGATATCGCCGGGCGCAAGCTTGGCTGCATCCAGCGCACGCTTCGCGGCTTCGGTTGCCAGATCGCTGGACATCACATCCGGCTCGGCATAATGGCGCGCAGCAATACCGCTGCGACTGACTATCCACTCATCCGACGTCTCTATGCCTTTTTCCGCCAGTTGCGCCGCCAGATCGGCATTGGTCACACGCCTGGGCGGCAGGTAGCTGCCGGTACCTATGATTTTGCTATAACGAGTCATGCTGTTTTCTGTTGATTCAATTCGGAGCCGGAAGCGGCTTCCAGGGCTGCTGCATTGGAAGAAGGCGATGGCATCAATTCTGCGATGGTAGTCGAAATGCGAGCCAGCACATCATGCTTGGCTGCCTCGTAGGCACGCTTGATGGCCCATTCGAAGCTGTACGCATCAGCACTACCATGACTCTTGAATACCAGTCCGCGCAAACCCAGCAGACTGGCGCCATTGTAACGGGAAGGATTCAAACGCTGCGAGATCGATTTCAGCGCGCCGCGTGCAATCAGCGCACCCATCATGTTGAGGGGACTACTTCTGAATTCGGTTTGCAGCACAGACTTCACAAAACGTCCCAGTCCTTCGACAGCCTTGAGCGTCACATTGCCGACAAAACCATCGCAGACGACGATGTCGGTGGTGCCTTCGAAGATATCGTTGCCTTCGACATTGCCGTAAAAATTCAGCAGGCCTTTGGCATGATCCTCGCGCAGCAACTGCGCAGTCTGCTTGACCACCTCATTGCCCTTGATGTCTTCCTCGCCGACGTTCAGCAAACCGACCGTAGGCTTGGGCTTGCCTTCAACTGCGGCGACCAGGGCCGAACCCATCAGCGCAAACTGGTGCAGATGCAGCGGTTCGCAATCCACATTCGCGCCCAGGTCCAGCATATAGGTCGGGCCATTCTTTTGATTGGGCAGGATGGTGCAGATTGCGGGGCGATCCACGCCCGCCAGCGTCTTCAATACGTAGCGGGAAACCGCCATCAGCGCGCCGGTATTTCCGGCGGATACGCAGGCTTGCGCCTGACCGTCTTTCACCAGATTGATCGCCACCCGCATCGAAGAATCCTTCTTGCGGCGCAGCGCCGTCTCCAGCGGATCATCCATGGTCACGACTTCACTCGCATGGTGAATCGTGATGCGGGAATGGTGCTCCTGCGCCAACTTGACCAGTTCGGCACGAATGACGCTTTCCTGCCCTACCAGGACAAGTTCAGCATCGGATGCCTGACTCAGAAAAGAAAGCGCAGCAGGAACAGTCACCGACGGGCCGTGATCGCCGCCCATGCAGTCGATGGAAATTTTAATTGTCATTGCTTTGACTCAATACCTTGCTCCGGCCGCATTATGAGGCAGATTCGGCGTGATTCAAAATGACGAAGAGAGAGCATGGCTTTTATGCACAAAAAAACGGCGCCAACAAGAATACACTCGTTACGCCGCTTTTTTAGAATGCCAATAGATGACTTGCGCGAACGACTTATTCGTCGTTCTTGGTCTTGAGCACTTTACGACCACGATAAAAGCCATTGGGGCTGATATGGTGGCGCAGGTGCGTCTCACCGGTGGTCGGCTCAACAGCCAGCGGAGGCGCTACCAGGAAGTCGTGCGCACGATGCATGCCGCGCTTCGACGGGGTTTTCTTGTTTTGTTGGACTGCCATGATTACTCCTAAACCAAAATTTGCCGAATTCTAACATAATCGCTTTCCCGGATTGGGGAAAACAATACCTTGAGTTGCATTTTGAGGCCAAATATTTATTCAGCCTTACTTCTTCAGATTCTTCAGCACCGAAAACGGCGACTCTTTCTTTTCTTCCGTCAGTTTTTCCAGCGTAGTCTGATCTGGACAAACCTTATGCTTGGGCGAGACTGGCAAGGCAAGCAGCGCCTCGTCCTCTATCACTTGCAGCAGGTCGAATGACTGCGAGCCAACAATGACTTCCACTTCGTCGTCCGCCAGCAAGTCTTCGATTTCATCTGCACTGGCATCATCCTGCGCAAGCACCAACACGGAAGTTGAATCGATATGCTGCTCCAGCGCCTGCAGGCAACGCTGACATTTCAGCCTGAGCTGCCCCGTCACCGACAAGGTCAGTTGCGGATGGCCATACTGATCAGCCCCTCCTTGCAACGACCATTGCAAAGCACCCGATGAATCTGCAGTTTCCGCTGACAGTCGCGACAATTCAGCCACGGGCAATTCACCCTGCCGCCCTTCTTTCAGACGGCAAAATGCAAAGGCATCAATAACAAAACCGTCCATAAGCCTAGCCGAACCCGGAAAACCTGCGATAATAACAGAGTTTTTCCTTACCAGTCAAAGCCTTAGATACATTTTCCCGCCTGATTATCTGATGACGTTCCTGTACGCCCCACCTTCCTCGCCGCGCCTCATCCTCGGCTCCAGCTCCACCTATCGCCAAGAATTATTAACCCGTCTGCAACTGCCCTTTGAAGTCAGCGTGCCGGCCATCGATGAGACGCCGCGAACCGGAGAAACGCCGGAGGCGACAGCCCTGCGACTGGCCCAGGAAAAAGCCATGGCGGTAGCAGCCCGGCATCCGGAATCGCTGATCATAGGCTGCGACCAGGTAGCCACCTTGAATGGACAACAGATCGGCAAGCCCGGTTCGCATGACAAGGCGCTGCGCCAGCTGCAATTCATGCGCGGACAGCGCGTGGCCTTTCATACAGCTCTATGCTTGTTCGATGGCAGAAGCTCCCGTCCGGGACCGGAGATCCAGGTCGAGGATGTGCAAACCTTCGTTACTTTCCGCGACCTTCCGGACGAAGAACTCGATGCCTATCTGCGCCTGGAACAACCCTATGACTGCGCCGGCAGCGCCAAGAATGAAGCGCTGGGCATTACCATTCTGGAGAAAATCGAGAGCAGCGATCCCACCGCCCTCACCGGCCTTCCGCTGATCGCCCTGACCGGCATGCTGCGGCGCGCCGGCGTTTCATTCTTCACGCGTCAAACTTAATTAAAAGCTTCTCCATAAATCCTCCCTGCGCTCAAATCCTTATGCCCGGCACGCTCTACCTTGTTCCCAATCTGCTCGCATCTCCGGAAACCTTTTCCGCAGAACTGCTGGCCCTGTCAGTGCCGGCCAGCGCACAAGGCATCACCTCCGGACTCACTTATTTCATTGCCGAGAATGCAAAAACCACGCGCGGTTTTTTGAAAATCTTGAACGAATGCGCGCCGCTTGCGCTGCCGCTGCAGCAAATCCGCATTGCAGAGCTCAACATCAAAACTGCCGCCGCTAGCCTTCCCGCCTTGCTGGAACCGCTGGAAAACGGCATTGATGCCGGCCTGATCTCGGAAGCAGGTGTGCCAGCGATTGCCGATCCGGGCGCGGACCTGGTGCGACTTGCGCATCAGCGCGGCATCAAGGTCAGGCCCCTGGTGGGACCTTCTTCGATACTGCTGACTGCGATGGCAAGCGGATTGAATGGGCAGAGCTTCGCCTTCAATGGCTATCTGCCCATCGATGCCCAGCAGCGCGCAAGCCGTATCAAGTCGCTGGAGCAGCGTTCCAGGCAGGATGGGCAAACGCAATTATTCATTGAAACCCCTTACCGTAATAGCGCCTTGCTGGAAGCCCTGACCGCCAGTTGCCAGCCGCAGACGCAGCTTTGCATTGCCGTCGACCTGACTCTGCCCACCGAATCCATCCGGACCCAGAGCATAGCGGCATGGAAGACGCAAATGGCGCGCGGGGAGCATCCCGACTTCCATAAAAAACCGGCCGTGTTCGCCTTTCTCGCTGCGGCGAAATAAAAAACAGCGGCTACGCATGGCCGCTGTTTTTTATTTCAGGCTTGATTTTATTTCATGCCTGAACAAGAGCGATCAACGCACTGCAGGCATGACATCGTTAGACAAGGCCTTGACCGCGCCTGCTCCGACCGAAGCGCCAAAGCGGCGCAGGACCACGTCGGAGAACCCTTCCTTAGTCGTATAGTCGATGATGTCAGTCACCTTCAACTCGTCGCGCGCTACGCTTTCCACCGATCCGAAACCATCCGCCAGTCCCAGTTCGACTGCCTTGGCGCCGGTCCAGAACAAGCCGGAAAACATGTCCGGCGTTTCCTTCAGGCGCTCGCCTCGCCCATTTCTAACCACTTCGATGAATTGCTGATGAATTTCATTCAGCATGGATTGTGCGAATTCGCGCTGACCCGGCGTCTCGGGGCTAAACGGATCCATGAAGCCCTTGTTTTCACCGGCAGTCAGCAAGCGGCGCTCGACGCCAACCTTGTTCATCATTTCGGTGAAGCCGAAACCATTCATCATCACGCCGATGGAGCCGACGATGCTGGCTTTGTTGACAAAGATCTTGTCTGCCGCGGCCGCCACATAATAGCCGCCGGATGCACACATTTCCTCGACCACTACGTACAGCGGCTTTTGCGGATGGGCGGCGCGCAGGCGCACGATTTCATCGTTGATGATGCCGGCCTGCACCGGGCTGCCGCCGGGGCTGTTGATCAGCAGGACCACGCCGACCGAATGCGGATCTTCATAAGCCCGGCTTAAAGCCTGCACCACTGCTTCGGCGGAGTTGGTGCTGCCGGATTCGATGGTGCCGTCGATTTCAACCAGGGCAGTATGCGTCACGACCTTGTCCAGCGATCCCGCTCCCAGGCCGAACAGTATCCATATCACGAACAGCGTGATCAGCAAGGTGACCAGCCGGAAGAATATATTCCAGCGCCGGCGCGCGCGCTGTTCCTTCAGAATGCCGGCAGCCAGTTTTTCCAGCGTATTGCGCTCCCAGTTGGGGGCATTCCCGGCTGCTGCCGGACTGAAGGGCTTGCCGTTGTCATTCTCTATCATGAAACCTTGTCCTGTTTAAGCATCTTGTTTGACAGACGAATCCCGGCCGGGGCCGATGAATTCATCCGCTTGCCAGAAAATCCGACCTTCCCGCTCCACTACGGCAATGGCCCGCAGTTGCTTGCCGCGACAAGGACCGCCTTCGCAGCGCCCGCTATCCGGCGCATACAGGGCGCCATGGGTGGAGCACATCAGGTACGAGCCGGTGGACTCGAAAAATTCACCTTCCTCCCAGTCCAGTTCTATCGCCTGATGCGCGCAGCGGTTCAGGTAAGCCCGCACCACGCCCCGGTATCGCACTGCAAATCCGCTGGTGCTGTCGCGTCCCGCCGTCACGGGAAAGCGCAAGCCCTTGCCGCCTTCCTTCAAAGCCTCCGAGTCACAGAGGAAGATGAGTTGATCCGTCCCAGCGCTCATGCGTGCTCGCTCAGCCAGGCATGCAAGTCCACCGTGGAATCCGCTACGAACAAAGGATTCAAGCTGCGCAACTGTTCCTCGGGATGAGCGCCATATCGCACGCCTATACCTGCCGCCCCGGCATTCACCGCCATCTGCAGGTCGTGCGTAGTATCCCCTATCATCAGCGTGCGCTCCATGTCCTGGCCCAACTCCTCGGTCAGTTCCAGCAGCATGGCCGGATGAGGCTTGGAAAAAGTTTCGTCGGCACAACGCGTGGCATCGAAAAACGATACCAAATCCATCGCACGCAAGGCACGATTCAATCCCACCCGACTTTTACCGGTCGCGACCGCCAGGAAATATCCCTGGCCAGCCAGATCCGCCAGCATTTCCGGCACGCCATCGAACAATACCAATTCCTGGTCCTGGGCCAGGTAGTGGTAACGATAACGTTCCACCACTGCGGGGTAATGCTTGGGATCCAGGCCCGGCAAAGCCGTGTGCATGGCTTGCTCCAGGCTCAAGCCAATGACATGGGAAGCCGCTTCGCGGCTGGGCACTTCCATGCCCAGATCGCGGGCAGCGGCCTGTATGCATTTGACGATTGTCGCTGTGCTATCCATCAGCGTGCCATCCCAATCAAATACGATCAGGTCGAATTGCTTCTTTGCCATCGATATCTTCGCTATCTATATATAGAGGGGGAAGGAAGCGATATCCGCTTGCTTCATTTATTCAAGGCTATCCAGGAAACGCTGGCATTCCTCGGCCAGCGGCGCCTGCACGGTGACGCCCTCTCCCGAGTCCGGATGCCGGAAAGTCAGTTTATAGGCATGCAGAAACATGCGCTTCAAGGCCTGCCGATTTCCATTCGCTTTTTGCAACTGCTTGTTCAGCGCAAAATCGCCGTACTTATCATCGCCCAGAATGGGAAAGCCGGTGGACGACAGGTGCACCCGGATCTGGTGCGTGCGGCCGGTTTTCAGCTCCGCTTCCAGCAAGGCGTAGTCGCCCAGCGTTTTCAACAGGTTAAATACCGTGTGCGACTCCAGGCCATCCTGCTGCACGCGCACCCGGCGCTCGCCATCGCTGGCCGTGTATTTATGCAACTTAAGCTTCACGTGCTGGCGAGCGTTTTTCCACTCTCCCTGCACCAGGGTCAGATAACGCTTGTCCATCTCCCCTTCGCGGATTTGCTCATGCAAATTCACCAGCGCCGAGCGTTTTTTTGCCAGCAGCAGGATGCCGGAAGTTTCCCGGTCCAGGCGATGCACCAGTTCCAGAAACTTGGCCTGCGGCCGCGCGGCCCGCAACTGCTCGATGACACCGTAGCTGACGCCCGATCCGCCATGCACCGCCACGCCCGCCGGCTTGTTGATCACTAGCAAAGCACTATCTTCCAGCAAAATGTCGAATTCGCTGCCCGGCACATAGGAGTCATCCTTTTCCTTCATGCGCATGGGCGGCACTCTTACCTTGTCCCCCATTTCCAGCCTGTAGGTCTGATCGACCCGTCCCTTGTTCACCCGCACCTCGCCGGAACGCAGCACGCGGTAAACATGACTTTTAGGCACGCCTTTGCAGATGCGTAGCAGGAAATTGTCTATTCGTTGACCGGCCTCCTCGGGCGAAATATCAATAAACTGGACTTGAGGCAGGGCAGCGTCCGTTGCAGGCATGCTTTGCCGGGCCTGCTTACTGCCAGAAAATCTCGCTAAGTCCTTCATTTTGAATATATAATCGGTGCGCCGCGCTCGAAAGCGGGTGCAGCACGTGTAAGAATAAAAAGTAGATTCTACACAGGGGCACGTTGATCGGCCTCGCATAGATGCAAATTCGATTGAAAAGATGTGTACGCACCATTCTCCTGCCGATCAGGGTTGCACCCTAGTTGCAATCGGATAGAGCTTGAGAATGCTGGACTGGACTGTTTGGATTACAAGGATATGTCCGGCAAGCTCTGTCATATCAGAAGCTTGCTGGTTGATGTAGTTGTCGCACGTTTGCCGTTTGTTGATTGAGCGCGTATGAGCTTGGCCACGCCGCTTGTCGCCCGGACCTTGCCGCTTCTGGCAGTTTGCATGGTTTCCCTGCACAAGCCGCGATCGATCGGCATGTAACGCAACTATATCCGCGCCCCGTTGAGGCCCGCCGCGCCATAGCGCGAGACCGCCTCACATCAAGGCAATTCCCTCCCCCATTCATTCCGCTCCCGCGTACGCCGTATCAGCGGCGACGTACTGCCGCTACCAATATGGCCTTAGGGCCGCGGAGCACAATATGAAACGTATGTTGTTTAATGCCACGCAGCAGGAAGAATTGCGCGTGGCGATTGTCGATGGGCAAAAACTCATCGACATCGATATCGAAACCACCGGACGCGAACAGCGCAAGTCCAATATCTACAAGGGTGTCATCACCCGCATCGAACCTTCCCTCGAAGCCTGCTTCGTCAGCTACGGCGAAGATCGCCACGGCTTCCTTCCCTTCAAGGAAGTTGCCCGTACCTATTTCCGCGAAGGCGTCGATGTCCGCAATGCCTCCATCAAGGAAGCGTTGCGCGAAGGCCAGGAAATCATCATCCAGGTTGAAAAGGAAGAGCGCGGCAACAAGGGCGCCGCACTGACGTCCTTCGTGTCGCTGGCTGGCCGCTACCTGGTGCTGATGCCCAACAATCCGCGCGGCGGCGGCGTGTCGCGCCGTGTCGAAGGCGAAGACCGCCAGGAATTGCGCGAAACCATGGACAAGCTGGACCTGCCGTCCGGCATGTCCGTGATTGCCCGCACCGCCGGCATCGGCCGCAACGTGGAAGAGCTGCAATGGGACCTGAATTACCTGATGCAACTGTGGCGCGCAATTGAAGGCGCCGGCCAGTCCGGCTCGGGCGCTTTCCTGATTTACCAGGAATCCTCGCTGGTGATCCGCGCGATCCGCGATTATTTCCAGCCCGACATCGGCGAAATCCTGATCGACACCGACGACATCTACGAACAAGCTCAGCAGTTCATGAGCCACGTGATGCCGGACATGGTGCACCGCGTCAAGCGCTACCGCGATGACGTGCCGCTGTTCTCGCGCTTCCAGATCGAACACCAGATCGAAACCGCGTATTCGCGCACGGTTCCGCTGCCCTCCGGCGGCGCCATCGTGATCGACCATACCGAAGCGCTGGTGTCCATCGACGTCAACTCGGCACGCGCAACACGCGGCACCGATATCGAAACCACTGCATTCAACACCAACCAGGAAGCCGCGGAAGAGGTGGCCCGCCAGTTGCGCCTGCGCGACCTGGGCGGCCTGATCGTGATCGACTTCATCGACATGGAGAACGCGAAGAACCAGCGCGAGGTGGAAAACCGCCTGAAAGATGCGCTGCATTACGACCGCGCCCGTGTACAGATGGGCAAGATTTCGCGCTTCGGCCTGATGGAATTGTCGCGCCAGCGCCTGCGTCCGTCGCTGTCCGAAGGCAGCCACGTGACTTGCCCGCGCTGCAACGGCACCGGCCATATCCGCGATACCGAATCGTCCGCGTTGCAGATCCTGCGCATCATCCAGGAAGAAGCGATGAAGGAAAATTCCGCCTCGATTCACGTGCAAACCCCGGTCGATGTCGCCGCTTTCCTGCTGAATGAAAAGCGCGGTGAAATCCTGAAGATCGAAACGCGCCATCGCGTCACCGTCATCATGATTCCGAACAAGCATCTGGAAACGCCGCACTACAAGCTGGAGCGCATCAAGCAGGACGACCCGCGCCTGGAAGACATGAAGTCCAGCTACAGCCTGGCCGAAGAAGCTGAAACCGACATCGGCTATGGCACCCGCCAGAAAGAAGAAATCAAGCCGCGCCAGGAAGCGGTGGTCAAGGGCATTACGCCGGATCAGCCCGCGCCCATCGTGGAACGCAAGCCGGTTGCAATCGAGCAGCCTGTGCTCACCGCCAGCGCCGGCGACAACCTAATTTCGAAACTCTTCGGCTGGCTGCGCGGATTGGTTGCCGCACCCGCGACCGAAACAGCGGCTCCGGCCGCAGTGGAAAAACCTCAGCAGCGCGAGCGTGGCGATCGCGGAGATCGCAATGGCCGTCGCCGTCGCCGCGGCGGACGTGAGCGCTCCGAGGAACGCGAAACCACGGCCAAAGCTGAAACCCGCGAAGCCGCACCGGCCGCAGCCAAGGCGGAAACCGCCCGTCCGCCACGCGAGCCCAAGCAGAATCAGCGCGGTGAACGCGGTCAGCGCCAGCCGCGCGAAGATCGCAAGGAAACCGCCGCCAATGCCAAGACTGCTACCAAGCAGGATGAAGAATTGCTGAAGCCCGTCGCAGTGCCGGAAGCGATTCCCGCTGCCGCCATTCTGAGCGCAACGGAAGAACCGGTTCCGGCCAATGCTGCCGATGAATCCGTGGCACCGGAAACCGAAGGCGGCGAACAGGGCGAGGAACAACGTCGTCGCCGTCGCCGTCGTGGCGGCCGCAACCGCAATCGCCGCGATCGCGAGAATGGCGAAGCGGTCGATGCAGCAAGCGAAGGCGAGCAAGGCGAACAAGCTGAAGCAGGCGCGGAAGAAACCGTCCCTGCCCTGACTGTGGCAACAATGGCAACTGAAGTGATCGCTGCCTCGGAAGAACAAGCCGCTCCGGCAGAAAAGCCGGCTCCCGTAGTTTCGGCAACGCCTGCAGCGGAACAGGCTTCAGCCACCCAGCTGAACATGTTCGATACGCAAACTGCTGCGCCGGCCGAAGCACCGGTAACGCAGGCTGCGCCCGTTGCAGTACAGGAAACAGTATCGATTGAAGTCGACAATGCTCCTGCGCTGGCGAACACGGCACCTGCCGTGGAAGAAACGGCTATCGAAGCAGAGGAAATTGTGCCGGCAGCACCGGTTGCTGAAGCGGCCTCCACCATGCCGGTGGAAACCGTAGCGGCAGATGAGGTCAATGAGGTGCAAGCGGAACCTGTGCAAGTCGAGCCAGCAGAAATCAAGGCTGCAACGGCCGAGCCGGTCCAGCCTGAAGCCGAAGACATTCCGCGACAATCTTCCTGGGGCGCAACGCCGAGCAGCAACAATGCCGGCAGCGCCATGCAAGTAGAACAATTGCAGGATGTCCTGGCGGCGGCAGGCTTGACACTGGCCAGCACCGACCCGGAGAAACTCCGGGCCGTACAGGAAGCGGCGGCTCAAGCCGTGCCGCAAGCACGTGTGCCGCGCGAGCGCAAACAGGCACCGCAGGTTGCCAATGAACCGCTGGTCCAGGTCGAAACCCGTAATTAATCAGGGCGGGATTTGACCGTAGCATGCGAAAAGCGAAGGCTCTGCCTTCGCTTTTCCATTTCAGGGCGGGTCATGAACTGGACTTGAAGCAAAGCGAATCGTCCCTAAATAGCTTGCATATCAGTCGACCACCCTTCACCCGCAATAGCCTTTGTCAAGGGGAAGCCAGGAGCCGCCTCCTGTGAGAACGCCGCGCTCGTGGTATCTTTGACCTCCTGAACACAAGGCAGTATTTGCCTTGATTTATGCCATGACTGAAAGAATCATTCCCCTCGTCGATCACCGCTATCTGGAATCGGTTCCCGCGATTCCGGAACGCCTGGAAGCGCCCACCGGCCTGCTGTCGGATACGCTTGCCCGGCCGCTGCAAGACTTGCGGATTTCCGTCACGGATCGCTGCAATTTCCGTTGCGTGTATTGCATGCCGCGTGAAGTGTTCGACAAGGATTACAAGTTTCTGCCGCACTCTTCGCTGCTGACTTTCGAAGAAATCACGCGCATCGCGAAACTGTTCGTGGCGCACGGCGTGGAGAAAATCCGATTGACCGGCGGCGAACCGCTGCTGCGCAAGAATATCGAGCGGCTGATAGAAATGCTGGCGTCGCTGCGCACGCCTTCCGGCCGCGAGCTCGATCTCACGCTCACCACCAATGCATCGCTGCTGGCACGCAAGGCGCAATCGCTGAAGGATGCCGGCTTGAAGCGCGTGACGGTATCGCTGGATGCGCTGGATGATGCAGTCTTTCGCCGCATGAACGACATGGACTTCGCGGTAGCCGATGTATTGAACGGCCTCGACGTGGCACACCAGGTCGGGCTGGGGCCGATCAAGGTCAACATGGTGGTCAAGGGCGGCACCAACGATTCCCAAATCGTGCCGATGGCGCGTTATTTCAAAGACTCGCCTTTCATCCTCCGCTTCATCGAATACATGGATGTCGGCAGTTCCAACGGCTGGAAGATGGATGAAGTGATTCCGTCGGCCGAAGTGGTGCGCCGCATCTCCGCCGAAATGCCGCTGGAAGCAATCTCTCCCAATTACACCGGCGAGACGGCCGAACGCTGGCGCTACACCGATGGCGGCGGCGAGATCGGCGTGATTTCCAGCGTCACGCAGGCCTTCTGCAGTACCTGCACGCGCGCGCGCCTGTCCACCGAAGGCAAGCTGTTTACCTGCCTGTTTGCGACCGGCGGCCATGACTTGCGCGCACTGCTGCGCAGCGACCGCAGCGATGAGGAAATTTCCACGGTCATCGCGCAACTGTGGCGCGTGCGCAATGATCGCTACTCCGAAACGCGCACGGCCAATACCGGCGAATTGAAACGCGCCGACAGAAAAGTCGAAATGTCCTATATTGGCGGCTGATCGTTGCGCGCGATAGCCGTCTTTGTCACGCTGTAAAGAGAACAAGAACATGACCCAAGCTTCCCTGTCAGAAGTCGTCAGCTGCCTGTCCGGCTACGATCCCGATGCCTTGCCGGTGTCTCATGCGAAGCAGATCATCCGGCAATTCATCACGCCGATTCATGCCATCGAAAAGGTCGCCATCCGCAGCGCGCTGAACCGCGTGCTGGCGCAGGACATCATCTGCCCGATCAACGTGCCCGCGCATGACAATTCCGCGATGGATGGTTATGCGCTGCGTGGCAGCGACCTGCGACAAGACCAGGATCTCGCGCTGCGAGTGATGGGCACCGCTTATGCGGGCCGCGCTTATGCTGGCCCGGTGAAGTCCGGCGAATGCGTGCAGATCATGACGGGCGCCGTGATGCCTGCCGATTGCGATACCGTCGTGCCGCAGGAATTCGTTCGCAATGCAAGCGAGCAGCAAATCACGCTACCTGCCGGCGCGGTACAAGCCGGCGACAACCGGCGCCTGGCAGGCGAAGATCTGGCTGCGGGAAAGCCGGCACTGAGCAAGGGGAAAATTCTGCGCCCGGCCGATCTCGGCCTGCTGGCATCGCTGGGCATCGCGGAAGTGCCGGTGCAGCGCCGCCTGCGCGTGGCATTTTTTTCCACCGGCGACGAACTGCGCTCGATAGGCGAGCCGCTGGATGAAGGCTGCGTGTACGACAGCAATCGCTACACGCTGCACGGCATGCTGACCCGTCTCGGTTGCGACATCATCGACATGGGCGTGGTGAAGGATGAACCGGAACTGCTGGAAGCGGCTTTCCGTTCCGCCTGCGAGAACGCGGATGCCATCATTACCTCGGGCGGCGTATCAGTCGGTGCGGCCGACTACACCAAGCAGATGATGGCCCAACTGGGTGACGTCAACTTCTGGAAGATAGGCATGCGCCCCGGCCGCCCCATGGCCTTCGGCCGCATCAGCTCCAACGGCAAGAGCGCCTACCTGTTCGGCCTGCCCGGCAATCCGGTGGCCGTGATGGTGACCTTCTATTTCTTTGCCCGCGAGGCCTTGCTGCACATGATGGGTGCCGATGCACAACCCCTGCCCATGATGCCGGCGATTTCGAAAACCGCGATACGCAAGAAGGCTGGGCGCACAGAATATCAGCGCGGCATCCTTTCTTTCGACGAACAGGGCCGACGCGTGGTGAGCATCACCGGATCGCAAGGCTCGGGCATCCTGCGTTCCATGTCGGAAGCCGATTGCATGATCGTGCTGAATCACGAACAGGCTGGCATCCAGGCCGGCGATGAAGTCGAGGTCGTCCTGTTCGACGGCCTGATATAACAACATGAAAAAAGGCAGGTGATCCATCTGCCTTTTCCTTCCTTATTGACTGCCTGTCTTTTCTCGCAGCAGTCCTTCGTCAGAAACCGTAACCCACGCTGAAGATCAGCGCGGTATCCAGCTTCTTCTTGCCGGCTGCAGGCCGGTTCGCATAATCGTGGTTCAGCTGAGTGCTGACATTCAGCCCCTGTGCCAGCGGCACGCGCAGTCCCAGGCGGTTGCGCAGCAGCGTGTCTTCCGAATCGCGCAGGCTGGTATCGACATCCAGGTAATGGAAATAGACGAGCTTCCGCTGCAGGAATTCGCGATCAAACTTCATGCCTATGCTGAGCGTGGGGAATGACTGGTCGGACGCGTTCTCGTAACGTTCCTTCACGTAGTTCACGCCGACCTGGCCGGACAACTTCATTACTTCGCTGTCGATGAACTGGCGGCCGTAACCGCCGCCCAGCCCGGTGCGCAAATCGAGATCGGCCATTTCATCCTGCTCCACCCTGGCGCGCACGAACAGGAAGTCCTTCGCATTCACGAAGGCATCGTACTGGCCGTGCAGGCGGCGGTTTGAAGTAGTGGTGATGCCGCCCGACTGACCTTCGTTCACGACCAGCCCGAGCGTATAGCGATTCTTTGCCGAGCGCGCCACGAACTCGCCCAGCACATTGAGCTGTTCATCGGTGGAGTTGCCGCGATTGAGTGTGCCGCCCACATCGAACTGTCCGGAGTATTTCATCGCCGCGACTGCTGTCGATGAACTCGACGCCGTGCTTTCTCCCTGCACCTCAGACGCCACGGCATCGGATTGCGCAGCAGCGGTTTCAGCCGTGACAGTATCCGCCTCCTCGCTTGCGTCGGCCTCGGCCTGCAGCGGGATGGGCGTGCCTTCTTCGGCAATCAGGCTTTGAACCTTGTCCCGCGCGATGCGGATTTCGCCCAGGCTCTCCGACTTGAAAACCAGCAGACCATCATCCGCCTGTAGCAGCTCGCCGGTAATACGGTCGCCATTTTTCAGGGTGAGGACGGCGGCATCTGCGGCGGACGTTGCCAGCGCGGCGGATGCCAGGGAAGTAGCGATGAGAAAATGGAGGGCTTTGTTTGTAAGTGCGTAACTGGGTGCGTAACTTCTAGGCATGCGTGACACGGCTCCCGGAGCAGAATGAATAACTGCACAAGATTAACACGATCGCTGCACGCGAACCGGGAGCTAAAAACAGTTATTACAAATCAGGAGGCGATGCCTTCAGCGAGACTGTTAACAGAGGCGCGAGCCGGGAACACCTGTTCCAGCACATTGAGAAAACGATTGGCTGCCATGAAGCCCACCACGCGACGCGCTTTAATTTCCTGACCCTCAGCATCGAAGAAGATGATGCCGGGCGGGCCGAACAGGCCGAAGCGCGCGAGCAAGCCCTTGTCCTGCGCATTGTTGGCGGTGACATCGGCTTTCAGCAGCAGCACGTTCTGCAGCTTGGTTTGCACTGCCTGGTCGGAGAAAGTGAAGCGCTCCATTTCCTTGCAGGACACGCACCAGTCTGCGTAAAAATCCAGCATCACGTAGCGACCCGCATTCTGATCCAGGATGGTTTGCAATTCCTCTACCGAAGCCACGCGCTGGAATGGCAGCGCAGTAGCGACCTGCTGGTTTTTCGCGCCGCCCAGGCCGGCAAGCGGCTGGAAGAAATCGCGGCTGCCGGAAAAAGCGCCTACCAGGTACATGGCGCCTATCAGCAGCGTCATCATGCCCAGGCCCTTGCCTGCGCGCGCTACGCCGCCCGCCTCCACCGGCAAGGCATCGAAGGCACGCAGATAGATTGCGTAAAAAATAAGCAGCGCGCCAGTCAGGCCCATGATGAGCGCGAGCGGCAGGAAAGGAGAAACCATCCACAAGGCCGCTCCCAAGAGCAGGATGCCGAGGAAGACCTTGATCTTGTCCATCCATGCACCCGCACGCGGCAGCACGCCGCCCAGTGAAGTGCCGACCAGCAGCAGCGGCACGCCCTGCCCTAGCGCCATGGCAAACAGCGCAACGCCGCCCAGCACCACATCCTGAGTCTGGCTGATGTAGAGCAAGGCGCCGGCCAGCGGCGCGGCGACGCAAGGTCCGACGATGATGGCGGACACGCCGCCCATGGCAAAGACACTGAACACCGTGCGCTTGCTGATGCGATTGCTGGCGCCGGCCAGGCGGCTTTGCAGGAAGGCGGGCATTTGCAGTTCATACACGCCGAACATGGCCAGCGCCAGCGCGATGAAGACCAGCGCCATGCCGCCCAGCACCCACGGCGTCTGCAGCGCGGCCGACAACAAGGAGCCACTCAAACCGGCCGCCACGCCGGCGATCGCATACACCACGGCCATGCCCAATACGTAAGCGGACGACAGCAGCAGTGCCTTGCCTTTACCGAGATCCTTGCCCTGCCCGGCAATGATGCCGGACAGGATGGGAATCATCGGCCATACGCAGGGCGTCAGCGACAGCAGCAAGCCGAAACCGAAGAAGGCAGCAATCAGCCAGAGCACGCTGCCGCCGGCAAACAGGTCGGCGCTGCGATCCGGGTCCAGCCAGCCCGACAGCAGCGAAGAAGCAGAGTCGGCGCTGGCCGCAGCCGTGGACTCGGTGCCGGACATGCCGACATTGTCAGCGCCGTCGGCAGCAGCAGCGGTCAGCGTGAAAGCGAACTCTTTTTCCTCGGGAGGATAACAGACGCCGGATTCCGCGCAGCCCTGGTAGCCGTACATCAGGCGGCCCTCCAGCGGCGCTGCGGCATCGCGTGCCAGATGGATGCGTACCTCGAAGGGCGAGGTATAGACTTCCACATTGCCGAAAGTCGGGTCGGCCTTGATGATGCCGTCCGGCATGCTGGTCCTGGCTACCTGCATGCCCTGCGGCTCCAGCACGCGGAACTGCAGGCGCTCGCGGTAAAGGTAGTAGCCCTTGACCGGCGCGAAACTGGCAATCAGTGTGTTTTCGTCAGCCGCACGCAGCTTGACGATAAAGGCCTGGTCCGGCGGCAGCAACTCGGGCTCGCTGGAAAACAGGCGCTTGATGCGATTCAGCGGCCCGTCCGACGAAGCGGCTGCCGATACAGCGCTCGCGCTCGCTTGCGCAGGCAGCACAGTCAGCACTGCGAAAGCAGCGAACAGCAGGCTCATCAGCACCAGGCTGAGCGAGCGCAGGTATCCGGGCATGCAATTACGCCTGCTTGTCATCCGCTTCATCTCCAATTTCCAGGGTATCCGGTCCCAACAGCAGTTGCGCCGTATCGGTAGGCATGGCTTCCACCGATTTCAGCTTGCTTGCCATGACCCGGCTACGGGTTTCAGCTTTCTCGATATTCTTGGCCGCTCTTTCCAGCGTGGCCTTGGTCGCGGCCAGCACATCGCCGAACTTGCCGAATTCGGTCTTCACCGCACCCAGCACTTGCCACACTTCGGACGAACGTTTCTCCAGCGCCAGCGTACGGAAGCCCATCTGCAGGCTGTTCAGCAAAGCCGCCAGCGTGGACGGTCCCGATATGGTGACGCGATGCAGGCGCTGGATTTCATCGGCCAGTCCCGGGCGGCGCATGACTTCCGCATACAGGCCCTCGGTGGGCAGGAACAGGATGGCAAAATCGGTGGTGAGCGGCGGCGACACGTATTTCTCGCATATCGTCTTAGCTTCGCTGCGCACCACGCGCTCGAGTTCCTTGCCTGCGGTGGCGACGCCATCGGCATCGGCATGTTCGGCGGCATCGACCAGGCGTTCGTATTGCTCTTTCGGGAACTTGGCATCGATGGGCAGCCAGACCGGCTTGCCGCCGTCTTCCTGTCCCGGCAGCTTGATCGCGAACTCCACGCGCTCGCCGCTGGCCGGCACCGTTTCCACATTCTTCTGATACTGGTCCGGCGTCAGCATCTGTTCCAGCAGATTGCCGAGCTGGAACTCGCCCCAGGTGCCGCGCGTTTTCACATTGGTCAGCACGCGCTTCAGGTCGCCCACGCCCAGCGCCAGCTGCTGCATTTCGCCTAGGCCCTGGTGCACTTTCTCCAGCCGTTCCGACACCAGGCGGAAGGATTCGCCCAGGCGCTGCTCCAGCGTGGCATGCAATTTTTCATCCACGGTCTTGCGCATTTCTTCCAGGCGCGCGCCATTGTCGGCCTGCAGTTCGCGCAGCTTGTTTTCCAGCGTGTTGCGCACTTCCGTCATGCGCTGCATATTCGATTCCGCCAGCGCCGACAAGGCCTGGTTCAGGGTATCGCCCAGCTGCTTCAATCCCAGCGTCTGTTCTTCGCGCCCCGACTTGGCCTGCTCGCCGATTGCCTGGCGCATCGCTTCGAGCTGGCGCGCATTGGCTTCCACCAGCTTGGCCAGCTGCTGGGCAAAGCCGTCGATCTGCGTGTTCTGCAAGGTGGCCACGCTGGTCAGTTGCGTTGCCAGCGTCTGCTGAAACTGCGCCAGGTGCCCGCCGATTTCCTGGCGGGTGCTTTGCGCACTGATCTGAACTTCTTGCCGCAACTCGCGTTCGGTGCGCTCGTTAGCTTGCTGCAACTGGTGTTCCAGGTCACGCTGCATCTGCAGCAATTGCGCTTGCTGGCCGCTCTTGCCGTTGCGCAGCAGTAGCACGATCTGCAATACGAGGATGACCAGGGCCGCGGCCAGGAGAATGAGAGTATCTGTAGCAATCATGATGGGGACCGATTCGCTGTAGTGAGGCGCACGCTATTTTATTCCTGCTTGTTGCGCATCCAGTCCGCCGTTTGCGAAAAGGATTCCATCAGGGCGTCATGCAGGCGCGCTTCAATGCCGAGGTCGCGCATGGCCATTTCCATGCAGCGCAGCCACTGATCGCGCTCGCTGATGCCGATGGAAAAAGGCAGGTGACGCGCGCGCAGGCGCGGATGTCCGAAACGTTCGGCAAACATTTGCGGTCCGCCCATCCAGCCCGACAGGAACCAGTAAAGCTTGTCGCGCGAACTGTCCATGGGCGTGGGATGCATCGCACGGATGCCGGCGAATTCCGGTTCCAGTTCCATCAAGTCGTAGAAACGATCCACCAGCTCACGGACTTTGGCATCGCCTCCGACAGCTTCATAGGCGGTCAAGGTTTTGGATTCAGTATTCGTCATCGTTGCTCATTCAGGGCCTCGCAAGGCAAGCCATGGCGGCGTGCGCTTGCATGACTCCCGCTTCATAAACTTTCCGGACAAGAAGAAAACAGCGCAGATTCCGGATTAATTTCAACCGGAAAACCCTTGTTTTTCCTGGGTGCATGCGAATGCCATTGTACCTTCTGTTTCCGATTGACGCCCCTCAATCGCGTCCCACTTTGCATTCTTCTAATAGTCAGATTGGCTACCATGACTGCATCCTCGATCTATCCCTGAGAGTAGAGGCAGCAAGTTTCAGGGAACCATGAATAGCAATCGCTGCGGTCTGTGAAACGCTATAGGGTATTGAACTCACACCATGCAAGACTTAATCAGCAGAAATTCCTCCCGCCTGGAGTTTTCGGTACGGATAATCGATGTGCTTGCCTTGTGGTTGGCAGGCCAGCTTGCCGGATTCATAAGATTCAGCACTCCCATCAGCGAGGAAGCAGCGGTTCATCTGATCTTGCTTTACTTCTGCTGCGGCATGGCCTTCCTTCTGTTTCCCCAGTTAAATCTGTACAGCTCCTGGCGCGGACGCACGCTGTTTTCCATGTTTCGCCATCTGGCAATTTCCTGGGGGGTGGTGCTGCTGATCGGATTGTTTTTCGCCTTCCTGATCAATCACACTTCCGCCCTGTCGCGCCTGTGGATGTTCTACTGGTACGGCACCGGTATTGCATTTCTCGCCTTGTCGCGTTTCATTATCTATTCCGGCCTGCGCGGTTTGCGCAAGCGCGGAATGAATAACAAGAATGTCGTCATCATCGGCTTCGGTCGCACCGGCCAGGAAATGTTTCAGCGCACCAGCCAGCAGCACTGGTACGGCTATGACGTGAAAGCGATTTACACCGGCAATCAGCATCCCAGCAATATCGATATCGACCACATCGATAAGATCAATGCGCTGGAAGACGTCAATGACTATGTGCTGAAAAACAATATCCATGAAATCTGGATCACGCTGCCGATCTCCGCATCGCAGCAACTCCACACCCTGCAGTATCTGCTGCGCAATGCATTGGTGGACATACGCTGGGTGCCGGACACGCTGAGCATGCAGATCTTCAACAGCAAGCTCACCAACTTCCTGGGCTTGCCCACGGTCGAACTGAATCAGCCGGCGGCCAACGACGTAGGCGGCATCATCAAGGATTTGTTCGACAAAATTTTTGCGGCAGTCGCACTCTTGCTGCTGACTCCGCTCTTTCTCTTCATCGCGACCGGCATCAAGATGAGTTCGCCCGGCCCCGTATTCTTCAGGCAGAAGCGCCTGGGCCTGAATGGCCGCCCCTTCGAGATGTACAAGTTCCGCAGCATGAAGGTGCACCAGGAACATGACAAGGTAACGCAGGCCACCAAGAGCGACCCGCGCATCACGCGTTTCGGCGGGTTCCTGCGTCGCACCAGCCTGGATGAACTGCCGCAGTTCATCAACGTGCTGTTCGGCGACATGTCGGTGGTCGGCCCGCGCCCCCATGCACTGCAGCACAACGAGATGTACAAAGAACGCCTTGAAATGTACATGCTGCGCCACCGCGTCAAGCCCGGCATTACCGGCTGGGCGCAGGTCAACGGCTTTCGCGGTGAAACCGACACCGATGAAAAAATGGCCAAGCGCGTGCAGTTCGATCTGCATTACATCGAACACTGGTCGTTCTGGATGGATCTGAAGATCATACTGTGGACCGCATTCAAGGGATGGACCGGCAAGAATGCATACTGATCCCCGCGCCGCACTGGTCCGCCCCAGCGTCGATGCGTCTGCAAGCACCGCATCGCCGGAACGCCTGTCCGCCGAAGTCTTCGCATCGGTAGTCGCCAACGCCCCGCTGGTTTCCATCGACCTGATCATCGAAGATGCGCACGGGCAGATCCTGCTCGGTCTGCGCAAGAATCCGCCTGCCAAGGACCACTGGTTCGTGCCGGGCGGGCGCGTGCGCAAGGGCGAGAAACTGGATGACGCCTTCACCCGCCTGGTGCAGGAAGAGATCGGCATCTCCGCAGCGCGTTCCGAAGGCACCCTGCTCGGCATCTATGAACATTTCTACGATACGGACTTCACCGGGACGGCAGGCAAAACCACCCATTACATCGTGCTCGCTTATCGCTTGAGCTTAAGCAGACATGAATGGCACTTGCCGCATCAGCAGCACAGCGAATACCAATGGATTGACGAAGATCGCGTCGCCTATCTACCGAACGTTCATCCTTATACCCAAGCTTATTTCGCAACGGTACGATCATGAATTCCAGTCCTCTCATTCCGGTAGTGTTGTGCGGCGGATCCGGCACACGTCTTTGGCCGCTGTCGCGCGACACTTATCCCAAGCAGTTTCTCCCCTTGCTGGGAACGCAAAGCCTGCTGCAGCGCACGGTGCAGCGTGTCGCCGGCCTGCCGCAGGTGATGGCGCCGCTGATGGTCACGCACGAATCCTCGCGCTTCATCGTCGCCGAACAATTGCGCGAAGCCGGCATACGC
>JAFAGG010000019.1 GCA_023422955.1 Pseudomonadota bacterium
ATGTCCACGATCAGGTCGCGAATCACAGGCAGTCCCGGCAAGGGACGCAGCACGATGGGCTGGGTCAGCTCGTTCAGATTGGTCGTGCAGGCCAGGCTATTTTTGCCATTGATATTCATGGCATCAGAGCCGCACACGCCTTCGCGGCAGGAACGGCGCAGCGACAGCGAATCGTCGACCTCCGACTTGATGCGCTGCAGTGCATCCAGCAGCATCTTGTCGGTGTCCTGCAGTTCGACGGTCAGATCCTGCATGTAAGGCTTGGCATCCTTATCCGGATCATAGCGGTAGATTTTGAATGAAACGGTGCGCGGCATAGTCTTGATATCCGAAGACGGGAGTGAGTCATTTTACTCCGCTCCCGATTTGCTGTTTAAAACGTCCGGGGCTTGGGCGGGAAGGTTTCTACCGTCAAGGGCTGAGTCCGCACCGGCTTGTAGGCAAGCTGATTGCCTTCCGAAAACCACAGCGTGTGCTTCATCCAGTTTTCATCATCGCGCTTTTCGTAATCGCGATGCGCATGGGCGCCGCGCGATTCCTTGCGGGCGGATGCGGAAATCATGGTTGCCTTCGCGGTTTCGATCAGATTGTCCAGTTCCAGCGCCTCGACGCGCGCCATGTTGAATACCTTGGACTTGTCCTTGAAGGCAACATGCTTGCGGCGCTCATCCAGCTCCAGGATTTTCTGCACGCCGGTCTGCAGGAGTTCATCGGTGCGGAAAACGCCGCAGTAACGCTGCATGGTGTTGCGGATGTCATTGGCCACATCCTGCACGCGCTCCGAACCGGTGCTGTTTTCCAGCCGGTCCATGCGCTCCAGCGCCACATCGGCCGCATCTGCCGGCAAAGGCTTGTGGCTGCCGCGCTCGATATGGCTTGCGACAATGTGGTTGCCGGCCGCGCGACCGAACACCACCAGATCCAGCAAGGAATTGGTGCCCAGGCGATTGGCGCCATGCACCGACACGCAGGCGCATTCGCCGATCGCATACATGCCATTGACCACGTGCAGAGGATCGCCATTTTTCGGCGCGATGACCTGCCCGTTGATGTTGGTGGGAATGCCACCCATCTGGAAGTGGATGGTTGGCACCACCGGTATCGGTTCCTTGGTGGCATCGACGTTGGCAAACTTGATGCCGATTTCCAGGATCGAAGGCAGGCGCTTGCGGATGGTGTCGGCGCCGATATGGCGCAAGTCCAGCAGTACGTGATCGTGATTCGGGCCGCACCCGCGGCCTTCCTTGATTTCCTGATCCATGGAACGGGACACGAAATCGCGCGGGGCCAGGTCTTTCAGCGTCGGCGCATAACGTTCCATGAAACGCTCACCCTTGGAATTCACCAGTATGCCGCCCTCGCCGCGAACGCCATCGGTAATCACCACGCCGGCGCCGGCCACGCCGGTGGGATGGAATTGCCAGAACTCCATGTCCTGCAGCGGCACGCCGGCACGCGCCGCCATGCCCAGGCCATCGCCGGTATTGATGAAGGCATTGGTGGAAGCAGCAAAAATACGGCCCGCACCACCGGTTGCAAATACGGTGGTTTTTGCCTCGAACAGCATGATGTCGCCGGTTTCCATTTCCAGCGCCACCACACCCAGCACGTCACCGTCGGCGTCGCGGATCAGGTCGATCGCCATCCACTCAACGAAGAAATGCGTCTTGGCGCGCACGTTGCGCTGATACAGCGTATGCAGCATCGCATGGCCGGTACGGTCTGCCGCGGCGCAGGCGCGCTGCACCGGTTTTTCACCGAAGTTGGCGGTGTGACCGCCGAAAGGACGCTGGTAAATCGTACCATCCGGATTGCGGTCGAAGGGCATGCCGAAATGTTCCAGCTCATACACGACCTTGGGCGCTTCGCGGCACAGGAACTCGATCGCATCCTGGTCGCCGAGATAATCGCCGCCCTTCACGGTATCGAACATGTGCCAGTACCAGTTGTCCTCAGCCATGTTGCCGAGCGATGCCCCTATGCCGCCCTGCGCCGCGACGGTATGGGAACGGGTCGGAAAGACCTTGGACAGCACCGCGACATTCAGTCCGGCTTCAGCCAACTGCAGCGAGGCACGCATGCCCGAACCACCGGCACCGACGATCACGGCATCGAAACGGCGTGATGGAAGCGATTTATTGATTGCGACCAATTTACACTCTCCACAGAATCTGCAAGGTCCAGACGGTACAGACAAGCAGCCATACGATGCTGCACACCTGCAAGCTCAGGCGCAAGCCTACCGGCTTGATATAATCCATCCAGATGTCTCGTATGCCTACCCAGGCATGATAGAACAGCGCAAGAAAAGTAACGGAAGTGGCCAGCTTGAACCAGGTTTGCGCAAATAGCCCGGCCCATCCTTCGTAATACGTGATGTCGCCGAACAGAAAGGCGGCCAGCAAGATCAGGGTGTATGCGGCCATGACAACTGCCGTGGCGCGCTGCGCCAGCCAATCCCTCGTCCCATAGCCTGCGCCGACCACCAGTCTTTTGGAACCTATCGTAGGGTTTGCCATATCAAAACACTCCAAACAGTTTCAACGCGACCAGCAAGGTCAGCAGCAAGCTGATGATCAGGACACCCGCCGCCGATTTGCGCGCACCATCCTTGGTACTACCGATATGCACATCCATGAACAGATGCCGCACACCTGCGCAGAAGTGATGAAGATAGGCCCATGCCAATGCCAGCAGGACCAACTTCACGAACCAATGGGAAGCGATGCCGCGGAAATAATCGAAGGACATTTCCGAAGTCAGGCTTTTTTCAAGCAGGAAGAGAATGAAAGGCAGCAGCAGGAACAAAAGTGCTCCACTGATACGGTGCAGAATGGAAACCAGGCCCGCCAAAGGCAAGCGATAACGCATGATCTGCATTATATGTATGTTGCGGAACAGGGGTCGCTGTTTTTTCACGGCTTCCGACATATCCATGTTCTCCTTGAGTACCGCCCTGGCCTGCTCCTGCAATGCTTGCCGGATGGATGCCAAATGCGCGCCACGCTAATCCGATAATCTGTACGAGACTTGCTCGCCGCCCTTAAAACAATTCATTCTGGTAGTGGTGATGCTCGGTCAAATACAAACCCCGCCTCACTTCCACCGGCTTATCCCCGTAGGTGAAGGATACTCGCTCTACGCTCAGCAGTGGCGTGCCTGCACTGATCTCCAGCAACCCAGCCGTTTCTTCATTCGCAGCAACTGCCCGCAGACGCTCCGCTGCGCGCACCATGTGCGTACCGAACTCCGACTCGAACAAGCCATACATTGGGCCCCTGTAGTCGCGCAAACGTTCTATCGTCAATCCCTTGAATATGATGCCCGGCAACCAGATATCTTCCAGGATGGTCGGCTTGCCTTCGAATCTCTGCACTCTCCGCAGGAAAACGACGGGATCTCCGGCCTTCATGTCGAGCAGCCTGGCAATCTCTGCCGATGCACGCGTGCGCCTGACTTCGATAAAACGATTTTCCGGCGCAGGCAGCACCCCTTCGTCGGGGTTCAGGCGCAGAAAACGATAACGGGCCTGCGCCTCGTGGTGAGTTGCAACAAACGTGCCTTTGCCTTGTCTACGCACCACCAGGTTTTCAGCCGCCAGCTCATCGATTGCCTTGCGCACCGTCCCTTGGCTGACCTTGTAACGCTGGGCCAGCTCGACTTCACTGGGAATCAAATCACCCGGTTTCCACTCGCCAGACTGCAAGCCTTGCATGATCAGGGCCTTGATTTGCTGGTAGAGGGGACTGAAGGTAGGCGATGTGCCGGACGCCGCTCCCCCTGCTGCGGCATCAACAGCGGACGAAGCGGACGGCAAGTGATTGGCGGCACTCATGGTGCAATTTCACCATGAAACCCGATTCCCAGTCCAGCAAAACCTGAATGTATTCATATGTCTTATATAAGATATATAATAAGCATTGACAGCCAACACAAGGAAGCCTACACTCGCACCCACGTTTATATATACCCAAGTAGCGAACCATCAAGATCGCCGCCGCCCTGCAGTCGAAACGCACCACGAACAGGCTTGGCCGGCAAGGATTTCGCCCTGCGGACGGATATATAGTATTGAATTTTTCAGAAAACGTTTTTCAGAAAACGCCTCTTCGGAAACCATCGCCCTCTCACTGGAGCCCATCATGTCCAAAGCCCCCATGCGTGTCGCCGTCACTGGCGCAGCCGGCCAAATCGGTTATTCCCTTCTGTTCCGCATTGCCAATGGCGACATGCTGGGCAAGGATCAGCCTGTTATCCTGCAACTGCTTGAAATCCCGGACGAGAAAGCGCAGAAGGCCCTGAAAGGCGTGATGATGGAAATCGACGATTGCGCGTTTCCTCTGCTCGCCGGCATGACCGCTCACGACGATGCGATGACCGCTTTCAAGGATGCCGATGTCGCGCTGCTGGTAGGCGCCCGTCCGCGCGGCCCCGGCATGGAGCGCAAGGACCTGCTGGAAGCGAATGCGCAAATCTTCACCGTGCAGGGCAAAGCTTTGGACGCCGCGGCTTCGCGCAATGTGAAAGTGCTGGTGGTCGGCAATCCGGCCAATACCAATGCCTACATCGCGATGAAATCCGCACCCAGCCTGCCGGCCAAGAACTTCACTGCGATGCTGCGCCTGGACCATAACCGCGCTGCTTCGCAAATCGCTGCCAAGACCGGCAAGTCGGTGGCTTCCATCGAGAAGCTCTGCGTTTGGGGTAATCATTCGCCGACCATGTATCCGGACTATCGCTTTGCCACCATCGCCGGTCAGGCGGTCAAGCAAACGATCAACGATGAAAAATGGAACCGCGAAACTTTCCTGCCTCTGGTCGGCAAGCGTGGCGCAGCCATCATCGAAGCGCGCGGTCTGTCTTCCGCGGCTTCGGCTGCCAATGCGGCGATTGACCACGTGCGCGACTGGGTGCTGGGCACCAACGGCAAATGGACTACCATGGGCATTCCGTCCGACGGCTCCTACGGCATTCCCGAAGGCATCGTGTTCGGCTTTCCGGTCACGACCGAAAATGGCGAGTACAAGATCGTGCAAGGCCTGGAGATCGACGAGTTTTCACAGGAACGCATCAATCTGACGCTGAAGGAATTGCAGGAAGAGCGCGAAGGCGTCAAGCATTTGCTGCCCTGATAGCTCCTTGTGCCGGGCAGCTTGACTGCCCGGCGTTTCGCCAGACTCCCTTACCTTCCCCATTCAAACGGCCCCCGCGACGCATGCATCCATCCGAAGTCCTCTTTCAAGGCGAGTCACAACCGGTTTCCCTCCCGGTCTGCGATCATTACGCCGGCTCGGAAAAGCTGATGCGCAAGTCCATGGCTCTGCAGCAGGAACTGGGGCCGGTATTCGACATCACCTTCGATTGCGAGGATGGTGCCGCAGCCGGCGATGAAGCCGCGCATGCAGCATTGATCGCCGATCTGCTCAACAGCGAAGACAATCGCTTCGGCCGCATAGGCGTGCGCGTGCATGACGTGGACAGCAGCCATTTTGAATCGGATGTTGCGATCCTGTGCCGCAGCGCTGCAAAGCGGATCGCCTACCTGGTTATTCCCAAAGTCAGCGGCGCAGCGCAAGTGTCGCGGGCGCTGCAAGTAATCAACCGGCATGCGCGCGACAACGGCCGCATCAATCTGCCGGCGCATGTTCTGATAGAAACGCACCAGGCCTTGGCGGAAGTGCGGGCGATTGCCGCCCTGCCCCAGGTCGAATGCCTGTCATTCGGCGTGATGGATTTTGTGTCTGCGCATTACGGCGCGATTCCGTCGTCGGCCATGCTTTCGCCGGGACAATTCACCCATCCGCTGGTCACGCGCGCCAAGCTGGAAATCGCAGCAGCCTGCCATGCGCATGGCAAGGTGGCGTCGCACAATGTCACCACCGAGATCCGCGATACCACTGTCGTTGCAGGCGATGCGGCACGCGCCCGGAATGAATTCGGTTTCACCCGCATGTGGAGCATTCACCCCGGCCAGATCCAGCCTATCGTGGCGGCTCTCTCCCCGTCGCATGAAGAAGTGCAAGCATCGGTACAGATCCTGCATGCAGCCACGCTGGCAAACTGGGGACCGATTCAGCATGAAGGAAAACTGCATGACCGGGCCAGTTATCGTTACTACTGGACCGTGCTGCAGCGAGCAAAATTTGGCAACTTCCCGATGCCGGAGCAAGCGCAGGCACTGTTGCAAGCGTGAAGCCTGTCAGGCGAATTTTTTACCAACGCGTAATGCAAAACAATAAGGAGGCGTCATGTCCCGCAATACATTAAAAACGCTGAAAGATTTCCGGATATCGCCTTCCAAGAAAGGCAAGTTCCACTCCCTGCCCGCGCTGGCAAAATCGCTGAACATCGATTTTTCGCGCCTGCCGATTTCGATCCGCATCGTGCTGGAAGCCGTGCTGCGCAACTGCGATGGCAAGAAGGTTACCGAAGGTCATGTCAGGCAACTGGCCAACTGGAAGCCGAATGCCGCCCGTACCGATGAAATTCCTTTCGTGGTCGCACGCGTGGTATTGCAGGACTTTACCGGCGTACCGCTGCTGGCCGATCTGGCGGCAATGCGCGGCGTAGCCGCTGCGATGGGCAAAAATCCCAAGCAGATCGAGCCGCTGGTGCCGGTCGACCTGGTAGTCGACCACTCGATCCAGGTCGATCACTTCCGAGAACCGGGTGCGCTGGACCTGAACATGAAACTGGAATTCCAGCGTAACAATGAGCGTTACCAGTTCATGAAATGGGGCATGCAGGCTTTCGATACCTTCGGCGTCGTGCCGCCGGGCTTCGGCATCGTGCACCAGGTCAACCTGGAATATCTGGCCCGCGGCGTGCACCAGAAAGACGGCGTCTATTACCCTGACACGCTGGTCGGCACCGATTCGCACACCACCATGATCAACGGTATCGGTGTGGTCGCCTGGGGCGTGGGCGGCATCGAAGCGGAAGCCGGCATGCTCGGACAACCCGTCTACTTCCTGACGCCTGACGTCGTCGGCGTCAACCTCAAGGGCCAGCTGCGCGAAGGCGTGACCGCTACCGACCTGGTACTGACGATCACCGAATTGCTGCGCAAGGAAAAAGTGGTCGGCAAATTCGTGGAATTCTTCGGCGAAGGCACTGCCTCGCTGTCCACCACCGACCGTGCCACCATCGGCAACATGGCACCGGAATATGGCGCGACCATGGGATTCTTCCCGGTGGATGACGCCACCATCGACTACTTCCACGGCACCGGCCGCACCAAGGCCGAGATCAATGCCTTCGAAGCGTATTTCAAGGCGCAAAAACTGTTCGGCATTCCGCGTGAAGGCGAAATCGATTACACCAAGGTCGTCACGCTCGATCTCGGAACGGTTACTCCTTCGCTGGCCGGCCCCAAGCGTCCGCAGGACCGCATCGAAATCGGCCATGTAAAGGAAACCTTCCGCGACCTGTTTGCCAAGCCGGTGGCGGAAAACGGTTTCAACAAGAAGCCGGAAGACCTGGATGCCGAATACACGACTTCCGATGGCGTCAAGGTCAAGAATGGCGATGTGCTGATCGCTGCGATCACGTCGTGCACCAACACCTCCAACCCCAGCGTACTGCTGGCCGCGGGCCTGCTGGCGAAGAAGGCAGTGGAAGCCGGACTGGAAGTCGCTCCGCACATCAAGACTTCGCTGGCGCCGGGATCGCGTGTCGTTACCCAGTATCTCGAAGCCGCGGGTCTGCTGCCCTACCTGGAAAAACTCGGCTTCGGCGTCACTGCCTACGGCTGCACCACCTGTATCGGCAATGCCGGCGACCTGACCGCACCGCTCAATGAAGCCATCGTGCAGGACGATATCGTCGCTGCCGCCGTGCTGTCCGGCAACCGCAACTTCGAAGCGCGCATTCATCCCAATATCCGCGCCAACTTCCTGGCTTCGCCGCCGCTGGTAGTGGCCTATGCGATTGCCGGCAATGTCACCCGGGATTTGATGACCGAGCCGGTCGGCAAGAACAAGGATGGCAAGGATATCTATCTGGGCAACATCTGGCCGAGCTCGAAGGAAATCGGCAAGCTGATGAAGTTCGCGATGAACTCCAAGCTGTTCAAGCAAAACTACGAACAGGTGAAGTCAGAGCCTGGCAAATTGTGGGAACAGATCAAGGGCGTGGCCACCGGCGATGTCTACAACTGGCCCAAGTCCACCTATATCGCGGAACCACCCTTCTTCGCCGGCTTCACCATGGAGCCGCAAGTGGCTTCCGCCAGCATCAGCGGCGCGCGCGCATTGGGCGTGTTCGGCGATTCGATCACTACCGACCACATCTCCCCTGCCGGCTCCATCAAGGACACCAGTCCCGCCGGCAAGTGGCTGCAGGAAAAGGGCGTGCTGAAAGCGGATTTCAACTCTTACGGCTCGCGCCGCGGCAACCATGAAGTGATGATGCGCGGCACCTTTGCCAACGTGCGCATCAAGAACCTGATGATCCCGGCCAAGGAAGACGGTTCGCGCATTGAAGGTGGCTTCACCCTTCATCAGCCCAGCGGCGAGCAGATGTCCATTTACGACGCAGCGATGCGCTATGTCGATCAGGGCGTACCGACCATGGTCTTCGCCGGCGAAGAATACGGCACCGGCTCCTCGCGCGACTGGGCAGCCAAGGGCACGCAGCTGCTGGGCGTGAAAGCCGTGGTGGCCCGCTCCTTCGAACGCATCCACCGCTCCAACCTGGTGGGCATGGGCGTGCTGCCGCTGCAATTCCTCGGCGATGACGGCGTACATACGCTGAACATCACCGGCGACGAAAGCTTCGACTTGCTGGGACTGGAAGGCGAAATCAAACCGCAGCAGGAAGTCACCCTGGTGATCCATCGGGCCAATGGCGAGAAGCAGAAAGTAACGCTGCTGTTGCGCATCGATACGCCGATTGAAGTGGATTACTACAAGCACGGCGGCATCCTGCCCTTCGTGCTGCGTCAGTTGCTGACTGCCTGACCGACGCCAGACCGGCAGCAGGAAGAGGATTTTCCTCTTCCTGCGCTTGAAGATGTGATTTACCGTACAAGCCGCGGTTGCGCCAATGCGAAGCCGTCATCAGGCCAATGGTACGAAGGAAGCATGTCAACAATCGCCGAAATAATATTCTCCAAAGTCGTGATTCCACTACAATAGGTTTCACTGCTTTCTAACACCTATCCGTATGCGCCGCCCTTCAAAGAATTCTCCATTGAAATTGTCGGCCGATAGCCAGCGGCTCGTCAGCCTGGCGATAGCGATGGCGCGAGCCAGCAGCCGGCTGGAAGAGCGTGCATGGGAACAGCAGATTGACGCCCTCGTGCAGAAATTGCTCAAGCACCATCACCAGGAAACGGTAAATACTGCACTCGATCACCTGTTCCAACTGGAAGCGCCAGCTTATGACGCATTGATCGACTGCGTTGAAGCGGTCAGCTCTTCCTGCGTCGTGGAGCATGAGGGCAAGCAATATGATGCCTTGCTGATTGCAATCCCCTTCTTGGCCTGGACCCGCTTTTCCATTGCGTCCGGCACGCTGGCGCCTGAAGTGCTGGAAACCACCACCGCCCATCTGCGTGCGCATGTGCTGGCGGAAGAGACACACGTGGCGCTATCGCCGCTCCTGTACTCCATCGACCAACTACCGCAAACGCACGCCGCCACCTTCGCCCTCACCCATCGCATGGCGCAGGCGGGCCTGCTCGACAAGCCGCAGAGCTTGTCCGGCGCCATCCCGGAAACCGTGCCTTTTCTCGCCGATACACGCTATCTGCTGGCAACCGTGATCGTGCCGACAGGCGCTCCGATCTTCCGCTGGCAAACCTTGCCCTTCCCGACCAATATTGCTTCCGCCCAAACTGAAGCCCTGCGTATGTGGCAGATTGATATGGGCCAGGTAATGCAAAACATGCTGCCCGGATGCGGTGTCGAACTGCTGCTGCCGGAAGCCTATTATCTTGCCTGCCGTGAAGCCGACCGGCGCATCAGGCCTGTGAGTATACGTGCGGCGATCAACTATCTCACGCAAGCCCTGGAAGTCGATGCGACCGCTCTTGCTGCGGTCATTGGCGGATTTGCTCAGCAGGATTCGACAGAACGACGCATCGATGAATACCGGATCAGTTTTACGCTGCAAGGCCAAACCGAAGTCATTTATGGCGTAGTCTGGCCTCTTTACGGCCCCGAGGAAGCGGATGAAGACACGGGCGACATGGGAGGATTGCTCTTCTCAACTCCGGCGGAAACCATAGAATACCGCTCTCCCCTGGAAGAAATTGTCGCCCTGTTGCGGGAATGCGGCATCACCGACGTCAAGATTCATCGGGAATTATTCCAGTCCGATTTTTGCGAGGATTGCGGCACACCGCTTTACCTGGACTGGGATGCCGAGCTGGTGCACGCCGAGATGCCGGAAGACCTGGCACAGGGAGCTCAGCAGCATTTGCACTGACAGTAAACGAGAAAACGAGAAAACTAAAAAGTGGAACCAATAAAAAACGGAGCTGAAACAGCTCCGTTTTTTATTGAAGAGAAGACTTCATGCCCTTATGCCAGCCTGCCTTGCAGGCCCCGAATCATGATCTGCACTCATTGGCCAACTGACGTCCTTTTCTGGCATCGAGCAATATGCTTTTTGTCGGGATATTAATCCACACCAGGCCTGCCTTCTTATCCTCAAACCGATTAGCGCCCGTTGTGGTGGCCTCTCTCTTCAGTTCGTGATCCTTGTTATTCCAACGCAGGGTGATGACATCGCGCTGCTCTTTCTTGTGCACGACAGTCACTTTCTTGCCCTGTTCGCACCGGTAGGAATAAGTCCCATCCAGCACGGGAGCCTGCGCAACCGGCCTTGGTGCCACCGGGGCTTGCTGAGTTACCGCTGCCTTTTCCTGAACTGCGGGCGCATCGCCTTTAGATGTTGCGCATCCGGCGATCCCTCCGATAACCAGCCCTGCAACCATGGTTGCACCCAGAATTCTTTTCATCTTTCGCTCCTATTGAGAACCGCCCGTAACACGACCCATACTGCCTATGTGTGGACTGGACTTACACAGCGCGGCCGACTCGAAGAGCTCGAAATGAATTCCATCAATACTCATCGGCATGACAGGAATCTGACTGCTCTTTTCAGGCAACTTACCGCTCGTAATGCAAGCGCATGCAAGTCTAATGCCTCCCTCTGATTTCCACAGTGAAATGATTGTAAGTAGCCGTAACACATGCCGGTTAGCTATTTTTCCCGACTGTAGCTGCCAAAGCTTGCAATATTGCTTTTCCTAACCTTGCACTTCGTGCTCCATTCCAGCCGAACTGGACATCAGGCAGCAAAGCATTGTCTTTAAAGGGCATTTCCAGCGTCAGGGAAATGCATCCAAAATTGTGGCCGATATATTTGGAAGCGAGCTTGAGCACATCGGCATGATACTTGTCACCGGCATAACCGATTTTTGTCTGAAAATCCGGGCTGGCTTGTTGGAGGGATGCGACAAAAGCCTGTTGTTCAGCCGCCTGAAATTCGCTAAACCCTTCCAGCATTTCGCAACCTGCGACAAAAACATAAGGAAGACCTTCATCGCCATGGATATCAAGAAAAATATCGCAGCCGGTTTCATGGATACGCTTTCGCACCGCATAGACTTCCGCGCTGCGTTCAGGTGAGGGAGTCATCCACTCGCGATTCAGATTTGCGCCCGCCGCATTGGTCCGCAGATTGCCATGCACCGCACCGTCCGGATTCATGTTGGGCACGATATAAAGCACGGCATGCTGCAGCAGCAGGCGTGCCTGCGGATTTGCCGCATCCAGCAAGGCCTCCACCATGCCTTCCACAAACCACTCCGCCATCGTCTCGCCCGGATGCTGGCGAGCGATGATCCAGATCTTCTTTTTGCCGGGTGCAGGCGTGCCAATCACCAGCACATTCATGTCACGCCCCTCGACCGTACTGCCGATATCCTCCACGCGCGCCAGCGCAGAGTCTTCGGCCTTGCCTAGCAGGCGCAGATGTCGTTCCCAGGAATAAGGTTCGAAATAAGCGTAATAGACGCTGTCCCGCTCCGGCGTATGCTGCAAGCTCAGTACTTGACCATCATAATGAGTCGGTACGCGAAACCAATTTTCCCGGTCATAGCTTGCCACCGCCTGATAATCCACCCACCCGTCGGGATAAGTCGCCTGCCCTGCATTCAGAATCCGCATCGTGCACGCTTCGTTGCGCGCTCCCTGCAAGCGAAAATAAAACCATTGCGAGAAATCAGCCTGAGAGTCCTTGCGCAAATTCAATTCGATTTCCGCTGGCCGCAAAGCGCTGACTACTTCTATGGCGCCCGCATCGAATTGGTCACTGATCTTGATCGTCATGGCAGTACATAATCAAAAATCGAAAGCCTACCTGACAGTCCTCATGACGTACAGGGCCCATAACGCGCCTGGATATGCGAAACAGCCCGTGCCGAATACGCCACAACTGTTTCATTCTGCTATAATTGCGACCTCGTCGGGGCGTAGCGCAGCCTGGTAGCGTACTTGCATGGGGTGCAAGGGGTCGTGTGTTCGAATCACACCGTCCCGACCAATAGAATCAAACACTTAGGCCAGTCTTCAGACTGGCCTTTTTGTTTCTAGACGATTTGTACCCCACTTTGTCCCCCACCCTGCTTACTACAGCACTTGGCTGCCTGTAGAAGATGAGTTTAACGTCGCCAAATACGATAATAGAACACACCCAGTAAGGACATCTCTACCATTCCCGATCCGAAAAGAGGGCCGTTAGATATATTTCGCGTCGTGGCGGCACTCCGCATTAATGGAACATGCAACACCAGGCCGCGCTTGCCACAAAGACAGCGTACCCGCTATGCTTTCGGATTACTATCAGGACCGGCGGCGCAGATGCTGAACTACTTCTACAATCGTGTCGAACGAACTTCTGCACAACAACTGCTCGAGGATTTCGGTGAATTTCCGCCGACCGCTACTCTAGAGTGGGCTCCACCAACCTTCACTTTTGTAGTCGTGCGGGTGCGCGGTCCAGGGGCTTGGCTAAACTACTGGCGACGTAGTGCAGAGCTACTCGATGCAGTGGAATCGAAGCACGAAACCGTAGCGCCCGAGCTGCTCGAGGTGCTAAGCGATTTGCGCAGGGGCGATGCCCACACCGATCCAACCTCTGGGAAAGTGCTCACTGCGCCTCACTACCTTGTTCCTCGTCCTTTCGTACGCGCCGCCTTGATGTACGCTTTTCGGCGCATGGAAACGGGCCGCAAGCGGGGGCTAGGCTATGTTTTTCAGATCACGAAAGACGACCGCCAGATCACGCTACTTAACCGCGCTCACAAGAAGGCGGCCGGTCGGGAAGCCGAGGTGCTCTCGCACGAGCACTTGCATTTTTTGCAGCATCAGAATGCAGCTAATCCGGACAAGAAAGTACGCGAGGCACACCAGGTATTGGGCGAAGAATACGCACAAGACCAGTTTGCCCTTTACTTGATGGAGCGCCTGGAGGTCGAGGCGCGCTTGCATGAACTGGTGCTATCTTACTACCGTAAGAATCGCGTATTGCCGCAGACGGTTGATGCGTTTCTTGGTATGTTGGCCGACTGGGAAGAAATTGGTGAGTACCTCATGCAGGTAACCGCCTGCGCTGGACTGCAGATGCGAGGCGAAGGGCACACCTTTACGCCGCGTTCGCTGGCCGGCCAGCTCGGGCAATTGCTGAGTCTGCTAAAGGATGCAGAAACTACTAGCCGTTTCGTCTGCGAGGTTCTGCCTGTCATGTATGGAAACCTGCTGCGGTACTACGGGGGGGTACATCTCAGCGCGCACTTTCTGGCACAGATCTCGCGGCCGAACCTGTACGATCAGCTGTACAGTTAATTTAGCACAGCCCGCTGCCATACCCTTCTTTCTTAGAGGTACTGGCATATCTGGATAGGGCAGCAATTTAAACCCCTTCCCTCGTTCACCAACGTCTTGTGCTTAGCCGATAGGTGTTCGCGATACTAGTGCCAAGCGGCTCTCAATCTGCCGCCCTTTCGTCCATACCATTTATCAGCGCCCTTCTCGCTTAGATTCGCGGATGGAAAATGTAAGCTCAAGAAGAATGTTCGGAATCTCCAGGCCGGAAAACCGGGCGTGTTTCAGGCACGACCATGTCCTACTTATCTATCACCAGCCGTAACGGAGTGGATGCGGCTAATGTATAGAATTGATGTAACATGAAAGGATTGCCACAAAACATCCTTTTAATTGGTGTCAGCCGGTAGCCGCCAATTGAATCGCACCCACTTCCGTAGATACTTCCGAGCCCTATAATTTGGCTTATAGGGAGGTGTTATGAGCGGTAAGCGGTACACAGAAGAATTCAA
>JAFAGG010000022.1 GCA_023422955.1 Pseudomonadota bacterium
GTGCGGAAATCGGGATGGGCGCCGAAGTCGTGGGGGAATTGCTGTTGCTTGCCGGGGACGACGGGGGAGAGTTGAGGGGCTTGGGCGTGGGCATGTGGAACGACAAAGCTTAGAGCTGAGAGAATTAAAAGTCTCTGCAATATATGCAGAAAGGATAAAACTTCTTCCCCTTCAAGGGGATGAAGACAGGGCTTCGCGAAGCACGATTTGAGCAGACGGGAGAATACTCCTTCCCCTTCAAGGGGAAGGTTGGGATGGGGATGGGTTTCTTCCGCGGATTGTTTAACCCATCCCCCCTTGCAGGGCGCGCCCAGGGTTGCAAGCCCGAGCCGTTCCGCGAGCAGGCGGCATGTCGCCTGAAACCCTTGCTGCACCCCTAGCCCTCCCCTTGAAGGGGAGGGGATCAAATACGCTAGCGCATGCAATACGATGTGCTTGGCATCATCAAGTTTTTTCTCAAACATCACCAATCCTCCCTCACCGCCTGTACCGCATTCACCGACACCGCCTGCCTGCCCGACAACAGCGCAGTCACCATCGCCGACAGCAGCAAGGCCAGTGCCACCGCGCCCAGCAAGCCCCACGGCATATGCAACTCCATGGTCCAGTGGAAGGATTGCGGATTGACGATGAACACCAGGATCAGGCTGATTACCCAGCCCAGCACGAAGCCCACGCCTATGCCTATGGCCGTCAGCAGCGCACCCTCGGTAGCCAGCATGGAAAGTATCTGCTTTCGCGTCAGGCCGATGTGGCGCAGCATGCCGAATTCCTTGGCGCGCGCGAGCGTCTGCGCGGAGAAGGTGGCGGCGATGCCGGACAGGCCGATCAGGATCGCGATGCCTTCCAGCAGATAAGTCACGGCAAAACTGCGGTCGAAGATAGCCATGGACACGCCGCGTATTTCATCCGGCGTGCTGATGTCCAGCACATCGCCGAAAGGCAGCGCTCGCACCGCGGCGATCACGGCATTCGCATCGGCGATGCCGCCCAGCCATAAGGCGGCATCGTTGGCGGTGCCGTCGCCGGTGAGCTCGCGGTAATCTTCCAGCCGCAGCTGTATCGCGCCGGTTTGCCGCACATAGTCGCGCCACACGCCGGCGACGATGAACTCGGCTTTACGCTGGCCCAGCGGCAGCGTAAAGCGTTCGCCTACCGCGTAACCATACAAATCCACCATCGCTTCCGATACCCACGCCGGATAGGCGTCAGCAGGCAAGCGATCCGCGCTGACGATATCACCGGTCAGCGGCAGGGCCTTGTCGGGGGCGTTGACATCGATGGGGCGTGCGATGATGGCAACCGGTGGACGGGACGGCACAAGACTCAGCTGCGAGAAGCGCGAAAAATCGGTGCGCACCACGCCATCGAGCCCGGCAATCATTTGCTGCTGCTTCGCATCCAATCCGGTGCCGGCGCTGCTGGCGACGGCGCGCAGATACAGATCGGCAGGCAGCAGGCGCGACAGCCAGTCATCCACCGATACCCGAAAGCTTGCCACCATGATTGCCATCGCCACCATCAGGCTGAAGGCGGACAGTATGCCGCCCAAGGCAATCGATGCCTGGTTGGGCGCATTCGCCAGGCGTGACAGGGCCAGCGTGGGAACTGCCTTGCGCGCGCCTTTCGCCACGAAGGCAAACAGGCTTGCGCACAGACGCGGCATCAGTGCGATGCCGCCTATCAGCAGCAGTGCAACGGCGATATAACCAAAGACGGGTAAGTCGAACAAGGGAGGCAATTGCGTCAGCAAACCACCGAGCGCAAGGCAAGCCAGCGCCGGCCAGGGTGTGGACAATCTTGCGAGCGCCACATCTTCGCTGCCGGCTTTCAGTGAAGCGGCGGGTTTGGCGCGTGCCGCTTCCCAGGCAGGCGCGGCGCTGCCGGCCATCGCGATGGCCGTGCCCAGCAGAAAAAACACGGTGGCTGCGACCGGCTGAAACGAGAGCGCCGGTTGCACGCCGGGGAAATAACCGCCACCCAGGTCGCCGCCGAAAAAACGCAGCGCCAGCCCGGCCATGCCATAACCGGCTGCAAGGCCAAGCACCGAACCCGTCACGCCGAGCAAGCCGCCTTCCAGCAGGATTTGCCGCAGCACCTCGCGCTTGCGCAGGCCGAGCACGCGCAGCAGGGCCAGTTGCTGGCGGCGCCGTATCACCGACAGCGCCTGCGTGGAAAATACCAGGAAGGCGCCGGTAAACAGTGCGACCAGCGCCAGTACATTGAGGTTCACGCGATAGGCGCGCGACATGTTGGCAATGCGCGCTTCCTGGTCGGCGGTTTCCGTCACCAGCAATTGCGGCGGTAGTTCGGCCGATAGTCGGGCCGACAGCTGCTGGCGGAATTGTTCTCGGTCTGTGCCTTCGGCGAGCTTCAGATCCACGTGCGTCAGCTGGCCCAGGCGGTCGAAATGCCATTGCGCGGCTGCGATATCCATCACGCCCAGCCGCTGACCGGCGCGTGCACGCACGATGGTGCCTGCCACGCGCAAGCTCACCAGCTTTGTGCCGGCGCGCAGCGTGATCTGTTCTCCCTGGGCGGTGTCCAGCCATTCCATCGCGGCGGGCGAGAGGAAGATGGCATCGGCCGCCAGCGTATCGAAACGCCGGCCTTCTTCCGCCACGCCTATCAGGTCCGGCGCAATGCGCGATGCGCGCAGCACATCGATGCCGAGCAGGTTCAGCGTGCCATCGCGCTCCGGTATGTTGGCATCGAGATTCAGCACTGGGCTCGCCAGTTCCACGCCCGGCAGTTGCGCGAGTTTCGGATACCAGTTTTCATCGAAGCTCTGCTGGCTGGCGCGCACCTGCAGATCGGCCTGTCCCGACAGGCTGCGCACCGCCGCGGAAAATTCATTGTAGGCGGCGGAATTGATCAGGTGGATTGCAAAGCCCAGCGCGACGCCGGTGGCAATCGCGGCAATCGCCGCCAGCACACGCAGCGGATGCGCGCGCCACTCACCCCATAACAGCCAGCGTGTCAGCACAGCTTGCGTCATGAAATCTCCACGGGCTGCAAGCCCGAGCGGGTCAGCATCAGCACGCGGTCGGCCACGGCTGCGGCGGCATGGGAGTGGGTGACCATGATCGCGGAAGCGCCATTGGTCTTGATTTCATTGCGTAGCAGCGTCAGCACTTCCTGCGCGGTTTCCGGATCGAGATTGCCGGTCGGCTCATCGGCCAGCACCAGCTTGGGCTTATGCACCAGCGCGCGGGCAATCGCAACGCGCTGCAATTCGCCGCCTGACAACTGGCGCGGAAAGTCCTGTTCGCGTCCGGCCAGTCCCACCGCTGCCAGCATGTCGCCTGCGCGCTGCGTGACGGTGGATGAGGAGGGCTCGTTGAGCAAGAGCGGCAGCGCGACATTCTGCTGCAGCGTGAGGTGTGGCAGGATATGAAAGGCCTGAAATACGAAACCGAACTTCTCGCGGCGCAGCGCGGTGGCGGCATCGTCATCGAGCGCCGTCATGGCCGTGCCGTCGATCAGGATTTCGCCGGAATCGGGAGCGTCCAGTCCTGCGATCAGGTTCAGCAGCGTGGACTTGCCCACGCCGGATTCACCCATCACGGCCACGAATTCGCCGGAGGCCAGCGTGTAGGAAAGCCCATTCAGGATGCGGCGGTTGTTGCTGTAGGACTTGTTGAGGTTGCGTAGTTCCAGCATGGGGTGTAGTTGGAGCGTCGAAAAATTGCAAACGGAGGAGGGTACGAGCATTCCTGGTCGTCGACATTCCCTCCCCCTTCAAGGGGAGGGTTAGGGTGGGGATGGGGGTTAAATAGACTGCACAGGACACCCATCCCCCTCCCCGCCTCCCCCTTGAAGGGGGAGGAGCAAGCTCCTACCTCGTCATCCCCCTTCGTAAAGCAAGGCTCAAGCCATCCACCAGTATCACCAGCAGCAACATCGCAATCAATACCGTGGCAGCTTGCTGCATGTGAAACAGTGACAGATGATACTTCAGCATTTGCCCCAGGCCGCCGGCGCCGACCACGCCGAGCACGGCTGCTGCGCGGATATTGTTTTCCCAGCGATAAAGCGTGTAAGACACCATCTGCGGCAGGGCTTGCGGCAGTGTCGCATACAGGAAGGCGGAAATGGCCGATGCGCCGTTGGTGCGCAGGCTGGTTTCCGGCAGCGGCGATGCATTTTCCAGCGTTTCCGCAAACAGGCGACCGAGTACGCCGGTCGTGTGCGCGGCCAGTGCCAGCGTGCCAGCCAGGGGGCCGAGGCCGGCGGCGATCAGCAACAGCGCGGCCCATACCAGTTCCGGTATCGAGCGCGAAAAATTCAGTAGCCAGCGCGTGAGGGTCTTGGTCATCCATCCCAGGCGTCCCGCCGCCGGCAGCGCCAGCACCAGGCCCAGCATCGCCGCAATCAGTGTGCCGACCGCCGACATGGCCAGGGTTTCCAGCGTGGCGATGGCAATGCGTTCAAGGAAGGGCCGGGACAGATCGGGCGGTGCGAAGCCGCGCAGGAATTCCATGAAGCTGGCCAGTGCTTCGGCGCTGAAAAAGGCGCGCCATTCCAGCGACAGCGACACGAAGCTGGCAACAATCAGCGCAAGCAGGGCGACCAGCAGCAGCCAGTCGGACCAGCGCATGCGCTGCGGCGGCCGGGGCGCGACAGGCAAGGAGGGCTTCATGCCAGCCTCCCGCGCAGGAACTTGCTCACCGCATCGGCGATGGCCACCAGCAGCATGAAGACCAGCAGCATGCTCAGCACTTCGCCGCCGGCCAGCATGCGCATCGATTCATCCATGCGCTGACCCAGGCCGCCTGCGCCGACGAAACCCATGATGACCGAGCCGCGTATCGCGCATTCCCAGCGATAGATGGTGTAGGACACGAGTTCGGACGCGGATTCCGGCAAGGCGCCATACAGGAATGCCGCCAGCCGGCCGCTGCCGTTGCGCAGCAGGCTTTCCGTGGCATGGCTGTCCGACGACTCCAAGATTTCCGCATAGACCTTGCCCAGCATGCCGGCATAGGTGAGCGCAATCGCCAGCACGCCTGCCGTCGGGCCCAGTCCTACCAGCCGCACGAACAGCAGTGCCCAGACCAGTTCCGGCACGCTGCGCAGCACGATCAGGATATAACGCACGACGTGCCGCACCATGGCCGGAACCAAAGCGACGCGGCCGGTGCCCAGGCGCGAGATCGACAGGCGCTCGGTGGCCAGCAGCGTGAGCGGGACTGCCGCTATCCACGCCAGCGTCAGGCCGGCGGTGGCAATCGCTATGGTTTGCCAGGTGGCTTCCACGATCAGCAGCAGGAAGTCGCGGTCATGCGCGGGCGGCACGAAGCTGGCGAGAAATTGCGCGCTGGCCGCGAGGCTTTGTTCATCGAACAGGGACCAGGGACGGAATTCGCTGGCGACCAGCATGGGCCACAGCACGATGATGAAGAGCAGCGTCAGCATGACGCGGCGGCGCCAGGCGGGATCTTGCGGAGCGATGGCGGAGGAACTGCGCATCATGATCAGAAGCAGCGCGGTCCGATGCTGGCCTGCGGATCGCTCAGCAGCGCAGGTTCGGAAAAGAGCGAATCCTGCGCAGCATTGCGGTACAGCTCGGCGATCATCATGTCGGTGATTTGTTCGCGCCTGGCATCGAACACGATGCGCCCGTCGCGCAGGCCGACCAGGCGCGGGAAGGCGGCAAGCGCGAGTTCGACCTGGTGCAGGCTGCAGATCAGCGTGGCGTTGCGCTTCGCCGCTTCGCGCTGCAGCACATTCAGCGTTTGCTGCGCCAGTGCCGGGTCGAGCGCCGACAGCGGTTCATCGACCAGGAAGGCTTGCGCATCCGACACCAGCAGGCGCGCCATGCTGCAGCGCTGGCGTTCGCCGCCGGACAGCCGGTCCACGCGCGCGTAGAGCTTGTCCTGCAGGTTGAAGGGAATGAGCGCGTCGTAGGCGGCCTGCGTATCGGTGGGACGCAGCAGCGACACGAATGCCTGCCACGCGCTCCATTGCGGCAGGCGGCCGGCGAGTACAGCTGTAACCACGCGCTGGCGCGGCGGCAGCGGCGGCATTTGCGGCGCGAGGAAGAGTTTGCGGCGCAGCGCATGCCGCTCGCGATGAGACAACTGCCAGGGTTCGATGCCGAACAGGCTGAACTGCCCGGCGTCCGGCTTGCGCGCGCAGGCCAGCGTGTGCAGCAGCGTGGTCTTGCCCGCACCCGACGGGCCCACCAGCGCTACCTGCTCACCCTGCGCAATCGAGAGCGTCAGTCCGGCGAGTGCATGCGCATCGCCGGATGCAGCCGATGGATGACGCACATCCAGGCTGCGCAATGCAAAGCTCATGCTTACTTCAGCAAGCCGGCGCCGCGGGCGGCCGCTTCAATCGCCTTGTAATTCTCGACACGCGTAGGAATGAAACGCGTGGCGCGCTGCAGTTCCAGGATTTCCTTGTGCTGCGGATTGTCGGGCGACAGAGAAAGGAAGGCATCGGCCAGTTTCTTGCGTACAGCCGGGTCCATGTCGCTGCGCACCGTCCAGTTGTAATCGTAATAGGGCGGCGTGGTGTAGAACACGCGCACGGCCGAGGTATCGACCTTCTTCTGTTCGACCAGCTTTTCCCACACCGAGATGTTGAGCGCGCCGGCATCGACCTTGCCGCCGGCCACGGCGGCGACCGTTGCATCATGCGCGCCGGAGAAGGCGATGCGGCGCAGATCACGGTCGGGCTGTATGCCGGCTTCCATCATGAAGGAGCGCGGCATCAGGTGGCCGGAGGTGGACGATTCGGAACCGAAGGCCAGCGTCTTGCCCTTCAGGTCTTCCAGCTTGTTGATGTCCTTCTTGGTGGTGATGAAGACCGAACGGAATTTTTCATCTTCTTCGCGCTGCACCAGCGGAATGACCTTGCCGCCGCTGCGCACATGCGCCTGCACGAAGGTAAAGCCGCCGAACCACACCATGTCCAGCTTGTTGTTGATCAGGCCTTCCACCGACGCGGCATAGTCGGTGACGGGCACGAAGCTGACCTTCATGCCCAGCTGCTTCTCAAGATAATTACCCAACGGCGCGAACTTGCGCTGCAATTCGGTCGGCGACTCATCGGGAATCGCGGATACGCGCAGCGTCTGCTGGGCATGGGCGGCGCCGGTCATGGCGGAAGTGGCGATCAGCAAGCTGGCAAGAAGGGGACGCACAAAGCGAGAAAGTAGGGGGCGCATGGTTTTTTCAGGGAAAAAGAGTATCAGGAAGGTTTGGATGTTTACTTCGCAGGTAGAGGGAACTTAAAAATTCAAGCTGTAATGATATAGAAAATTCAATATGTGCGAATAGGTAGGAATAGGCGCGAATAGCCGATTGCAGCCTATGCAATGTGCGTTCCTCCCCTCGAGGTAGCAAAATCCAAGCACGAATTTTATTTCCTTGTTGAAAAACAAAGTGCAATGTTGGGAATTTCAGAACACTTCACTTGTCATAAGAGTGCACAAGATTTTTTATTGACTATGTATGAGAGGGTACAACTATGAAAAAAATCATGATTCTGGCTGCGCTGGCCACCGCTTCGGCAGCAGCAGTTGCACAACCCACCTTTGGACAAGCCGCGAATCCGAATGACCGGCTGTTATACGGCGAACTGGGTTATAGCGTGATAGAGCTGGAAAGCGATACGCTGCCCGGCTACTCGTCGGACAACGATGCGGTGACCGGCATCATCGGCTACAAATTTCATCCGAATATTTCCGGCGAGGTGTTTCTCGCAGGCGGAACGGGCACCGAGAATGTGAATTATGGCCCGATTAACGTAGGTTCCAAGATCAAGAACTCCTACGGCATCTTCATCAAGCCCAACATCATGGTCACGGATCGCGTGGAGCTGTTTGGACGTGTCGGCTACCTGGAATCCGAGCTGGAACTGTCAGTGCCGGGAGCTGCTGCCTCTGATAGCGATGGTTCGTTTGCCTATGGCGCAGGCGTCAACTATCACTTTACCGACCGCTTCTATGGTCAGGCTGCCTATACGTCTTTCTATGACAAGGATGACGATACCGCCAGGGGTTATACGCTGGCGGTCGGCATGAAGTTTTAATTCAACCATTCGTCCGCATGAACGCGGACTGATGAGGAGGCAAAAAATGCAGGGGACTCGAAATCCCCTGCATTTTTATTTGCGATTACTTACGATCATTTACGATCGGCCGCGGACCTGGACCTGCGCTTCGCCTTCCAGCATTTCTCCAATCACGGCGGCATGATCGAATCCGCCCTGACGGAAAATCTCCAGCACTCTGTCCACGCTATTGGCATCGCAGGACACCAGCAAGCCGCCCGACGTCTGAGGGTCGGTGAGCAGCGCCTGCTGGGCCGGCGTGATCGATGCATCCAGCTTCACATTGTGGCCGTATCCATTCCAGTTGCGTCCCGAAGCTCCGGTCACATACCCGCTTTCCACCAATTGCGGCACGCCGGGCAGGAACGGCACGGCAGGCATGTCGATGCGCGCAATCAGTTGCGCGCCGCGTGCCAGTTCCAGCGTATGCCCCAGCAGGCCGAAACCCGTTACGTCGGTCAGCGCATGCACGCCATCCACCAGTGCCAACGCCGGGCCCGGCTTATTCAGCTTGGTGGTGTTGGCGATCATCGCGGCATAGCCGTTGTCGTCCAGTCCGTTTTTCTTCAGGGCCGCCGACAGCACGCCCACGCCCAGCGGCTTGCCCAGTATCAGCTTGTCGCCTGCCTTGGCGCCGGCATTGCGCTTGACGCGCGACGGATGTATCAGGCCCATCACCACCAGGCCATAGATCGGTTCGACCGAGTCGATGGTGTGTCCGCCGGCGACCGGAATGCCGGCTTCCGCGCAGATGGACTCGCCGCCGCGAATGATTTCGCCGATCACTTCCAGCGGCAATTTGTCGATGGGCATGCCTACCAGCGCCAATGCCATGATGGGCATGCCGCCCATGGCATAGACATCGGATATCGCATTCGTTGCCGCGATGCGGCCAAAGTCGTAAGGATCGTCGACGATGGGCATGAAAAAGTCGGTGGTGGCGATCAGCGCCTGTTCTTCATTGAGCTTGTAGACTGCGGCATCGTCTGCGGTTTCTATGCCGACCATCAGTTGCGGCGGCACCGGGAAGCCGCTGGATTTTTTCAGGATTTCAGCCAGCACGCCGGGCGCGATCTTGCAGCCGCAGCCGCCGCCGTGAGAAAAGGAAGTCAGACGCAATGGAGAATTCATGAGGGCTCCTGTTGGCAATGCCGGACATTATCCAATAATTGCAGCAGCGCCGCCTGTTCGCGTGCCGGAGAGAAGAGTGCGGCGCGCCGCCGGCACTGCCTGAGCAAGGCCCCGTAAAACACCGGCTCTTGCATGCACCGCTGTATCAGCGTCGCCAGCGCGGCACTGTCATCAAAGGGGAAATAGCCGAAATACTCATTGCCCAGCATGCCCCGGTTGCCGGGAATGTCGCTGGCCAGTACCGGCACTCCACTTCTTATCGCTTCAGCGATAACATTGGCGCCGCCCTCCATGCGCGAAGGCAGCACCAGCAACTGGCTGCGGCTTATCAGGTGGCGTGTTTTCACATGGCTGGTATTGCCGAGCCAGCGGTAATGCTGATGTTGTCGCTGCAAGGCGTTGGCCTGTTCCTCAAGCGCTGGATCGAGCGCTACGCCTATCTGCAGGAAGCGCAGATGCGGCAATGCAAGCAGCGCCGCTGCTCGGATGAAACAAGCGGGGTTCTTTTCCTCGCGCAAGTGCCCGGCCATGGTGACGCACCAGCTCCCTGTGCCAGCAATATCGTTGGCAGCTCGCAGGGCAGGAGCGGATTGCCGGATGACCATGGTCTTGCGCCGCAAGTCGGCGGGCAGGGCGGATAAGCCTTGCTCCTGCAGCACCACCAGCCGGTTTGCCAGTGCTAGGGATTGTTGTGCCTCAGGATTGTTGACGATATCCCGGTATAAGTCGGTGCCGGTCAGGACTACAATCAGCGGACGCGCGGGATGGGCATGGGAAAAGCTTGAAATGGATGCGGCTGAACGCCGTGCATGCAGGGCAATCATGATGTCGGCTGCCTGATCTTCCCAGGAGGCGCTCAAGGCGACACGATAGCGCGACCGGAGCAAACGCGACCAGCGCAGTGCGGTCTGCCAATTACCATTGTTGGCAGCAGCCAGTGCAGGACTCACGATGATGACCGAGGGTTTCGTCAATGAATTGCCTGTCGATTAAAGGAATAAAATCGTAAGGGTGCAAATCGCAAGGGTGATATCTGATGGATGAAGCAATAAGCGAATTTTCCTTTCGCAACGCAATGCCTGCACAGCTGATCGAAGCATTCCGCGATGCGAGAAATTATACGCTCGCCCTGTTCGATGGTTTTGCGGCGGCCGGTTATGATCGCGTGGAAATGGTGCCGGTTTCTCCCTTGCTCAATCCGCCGCTGTGGGAGCTGGGGCATATCGCTTGGTTCGCCGAGTGGTATGTGCTGCGCGAAGCCCAATCGAGCGAGCCGGGCGCTGCGAAAAAACCATCGCTGCTGACCAAGGGCGATGACTGGTTCGACTCCAATACGGTACCGCACAAATCGCGCTGGCATCTGGGCCTGCCATCCTCCGGCGCCATGAAAACCTATTGCCACGAGGTGCTGGACCGCCTGTTCGATAAACTTGAGCGCATCTCCAATGACGATGCCGCGCTCTATCCTTATCGCCTCGTGCTCGCGCATGAATACATGCACCAGGAAGCCTTCACCTATACCTTGAATACGCTGGATCTGCCGCTGCCTGCGCAACTGGCCAACCTCGGCTTTCATCCCTGGGCGCAGGGCGAGATCAGTTTCGACGGCGGCACCTTCAAGATGGGCAGCGTGCGGGATCAGGGCTTCGTGTTCGATAACGAGAAATGGGAACATACCCGCCATGTCGCTCCCTTCGCCATGGATGCCACGCTGGTGAGCAATGCGCAATTCATGGAGTTCATCGAGGCGGGTGGTTACCAGAAACCGCAGTACTGGAGCGAAGCAGGCCGCACCTGGTTATTGCAGCAGGATCGTTCCGCTCCCAAAGGCTGGGTGCGCGACGGCGATTCATGGTCGCGTCAGCGCTTCGGCCAGCGCGTGGAATTGTCGCGACGCCAGCCCGTGCGTCACGTTTGCCTGCATGAAGTGAAAGCCTACTGTGCCTGGGCCAAACGCAGGTTGCCCACTGAAGAAGAATGGGAGTATGCCGTGCTATCCGAACACCCGGCGCTGCGCTGGGGCGATTTATGGGAATGGACCGACAGCGTATTCTTGCCGTATGCAGGTTTTGAAGCGGATGCCTACCGCGAATATTCCGCACCCTGGTTTTCAACGCACCAGGTTGTGCGAGGCGCGTCCTTTGCCACACCCGAACCCTTGCGCTCGCCGAAATTCAGGAATTTTTATATGGCGGAGCGCAGGGATATTTTTGTCGGCTTCAGGACGTGCGGGATTTGAATCGAGAGAGGGTGTAGTACGGGCATAGCAAGAGTAGACTTGTCTTGTTTTACCCTCGTTGCATATAGTATTTTTTGAAAGGGTTACATGACAAGCGAACACCTGGTTTTTTATGTGAAGCTCTACGTCAAGCCGGAACGGGTCGAAGAATGGAAAGCGGCTGTCACGGCGATTATCGAAGCAATGGCAAAGGAAGACGCATTCATATCCTGCCATCTGCACCAGGATGCGTACGAAGAAAATCTTTTCACGCTTTATGAAAGATGGGCTGAGCCCAGCGTCGAGGCTTTCCTGAAAAATCAGATGAAACCCTATCGCATCGAATACGAGGCAAAGCTGAAAGATTTGCTGCAGCGCCCGAGAGAGCCGCAGGTGCTCAAGCCGCTGGGGCAGTGGTACAAGAATGAGTAAGTGCGGCATCCCGCAATGCACAGCGTAGCGATACGTCGGTGAACTACGGGCTCTTCCCCTAGTCAGATGGGCATATGTCGCCGCTCACAAAAAAGCAGCAAATAATCGGTCTCATTGCCTGGCTTGCCGTCAGCTTCATCGCTGCCGCCATAGGCAGCGCCGCCACC
>JAFAGG010000102.1 GCA_023422955.1 Pseudomonadota bacterium
GCCGGTCCTTGCCCTGCAGGCTGGCCAGGTTGCCGAGATTGCCGGCGTAAGTCAGCTTGTCCAGATTGATGACTGGCTCATCGCTTGCCTTGAACCAGTCCAGTACAAAATTCGAGCCAATAAAACCCGCTCCGCCCGTTACTAATATCATGTCGCCATCCTGAAAAATGCCCATTCCGGGGTCAGGCGCTATTGTAACCGCAGCCGAAATGCGGACCATCGTACTTATAGCGCAATTGCACTTTCTCAAGGCCGGTCGGCGCGAACCGGTTGCGCTACACTGCCGGCTATGACAACAACTTATGTAATCGGCGATCTGCAAGGCTGCTGCGAGCAGTTGCAAGCGCTGCGGCAAAAGATCCATGCAGCCACGCCTCATCCTCAACTGATCTTCGTCGGCGACCTGGTCAACCGCGGTCCGCAATCGCTCGCCACCTTGCGCCTGATCCGCTCCTTCGGCGACACGACCCGCACGGTGCTGGGCAACCATGACCTGCACTTGCTGGCGGTCGCGCACGGCATACGCAAGCCGCATCGTTCGGACACCCTGGACGACATACTCAATGCACCGGATCGCGACGAACTGCTGGACTGGCTAAGATGCCAGCCGCTGGCTCTTTCGGTGGAGAACTGCCTGGTGGTGCATGCCGGCGTGATGCCGCAATGGACCGCGCAGCAGACGCTGGAACTCGCATCTGAAGTGGAAGAAATATTGCGCGGACCGGGCTGGATCGATTTCCTGCGCCAGATGTATGGCAATACGCCGGCGCGCTGGAGCGATGACTTGCAAGGCATGGACAGATGGCGCTGCATCGTCAATGCGCTGACGCGCATGCGCTTTTGTACCACGGAAGGCGAGATGGATTTTTCCAGGGCCGACGCTCCGGATAATGCGCCGCCGGGTTATATGCCCTGGTTCGATGTGCCCTGCCGAAGAACGGAAGATGCCACGATCATCTGCGGCCACTGGTCCACGCTGGGCCTGATGCTGAGACCGAATGTCATGGCCATCGACACCGGCTGCATCTGGGGCGGCAAGCTGACTGCATTGCGACTGGACGACCGCAGCGTCATACAGGTGGATTGCCCGCAGCAGCAGGCGCCTGTGCCGCGCTCGTGAGCATAGGTGTTCAGCAGTGATGCAGGTCCTGCCTGGCCCTCACCACATCCTCTAACCAGGCAAAAAAAAGAGGGCCCGCAAAGGACCCTCTCCATTTATCGCTACCGGCAACTACGCCGAATAGAGCAGACATCTTGTCCGGCACCGGCATTGACGCGATAAATCATTTCGGCATGATCACGGTATCGATCACATGAATCACGCCATTGTCGGCAGCGACATCGGTTTTAACGACATTGGCATTGTCCACCTTCACCTTGCCGCCCGCGACGCTGACATTCAGGCTGGCGCCCTGAACGGTTTTCACCGCGCCCGGCTTGACCTCCGCCGCCATGACCTTGGCGGGCACCACGTGATAAGTCAGCACCTTGGTCAGCGCCGCCTTGTCTTTCAGTAGCGCATCGAACTGCGCCTTGGGAATTTTGGCGAATGCCTCATCGGTCGGGGCAAACACAGTGAATGGACCGCTTCCTTTTAGCGTATCCACCAGGCCCGCGGCCTGAACGGCGGCGACCAGGGTATTGAATGAGCCGGCTGACTTGGCGGTATCGACGATATCCGCCGCATGCGCCAGGTTGAAACTCAGGGCAGCGGCAGTAGCGATAAGGATCTTTTTCATTTTCTGCTCCATAAAAATTGTGGGATTTCACCAAATGAAGGAATACCGATCTTCCTTTTGGATAACTTGTCCAGCAGTTGACTCGGCATGTGCTTAATTTATCTGACCGTTATCTTGCCGTCCACATCATGAACCGATAAAATCCACACACTATCGGTTCAATTACGGGTCAAATTATGGAGCAGCGCGAGAGTTTAAAACATGAAACTGAACATGCCGCCGAGGACAAACCGGCTTATCGCAGCGGCGTGGCTGCCCGGCTGGCCGGCTTGTCGGTGGAAACCTTGCGGGTCTGGGAAAGGCGCTACCGCGTCTCCAATACGGAACGCTCGCCGCGCGGCCAGCGGCTTTATTCGGCCGAACAGGTCAATCGCCTGCGCTTGCTGAAGGGCCTGGTGGACCAGGGTCATGCCATCGGCCTGATTGCCGGCTTGTCGCTGCAGCAATTGAACGAATTGAACGGCGCTCCTTCCGTCGGGCAGGAGAATTCGGATAGTCCGGTGCGTGTCGCACTGATCGGCCCCACCTTGGCCGGACGCATTGCAGCCAGCGGCCGTGACAGCCTGCTGCTGGATGTGCGCAGCAGTGCCGGCAAACTGGAGCAAGCCCTGCCGTCTCTAGCGCAAGCGGATATTGAAGTGCTGGTGGTGGAAATTTCGGAACTGGATGAAGCCGCGATACCGCTGATCGTGCAGGCCAAGCAGGCCGCCAGCGCGCAGGCGGCAGTCGTGCTGTACCGCTTCAGCTCCAGCGCCACCATTCGCCAACTGCGCCTGCAGGATTGCACGGTGGCGCGCGTGCCCACCGATCCGGGCGAACTCGTCATGCTGTGCAGAACGGCCCTGAGCGGTCCGCGCGGCCTGCCCTTGCAAACGGCCGGCGGCGAACCGGCCGCGCCCCGTTTTGACGAAGAGGCGCTGAGCACGCTTGCAACTTCCAGCAACAAGATAGGGTGCGAATGTCCGCGTCACCTGGCTGAGCTCTTGCTCATGGTCGGCAGCTTCGAACGTTACAGCGCGCAATGCGCATCACGCAATGAAGACGACGCCCTGCTGCACCGGGAGCTGGGACATGCTGCAGGCAATGCGCGCGGCATACTGGAAAAAGCAATGGAAAGACTGGTGCAGGCGGAAGGGCTGAAGTGCTAGCGCCTCAACGCATCGGCGCAGCTAAATCCTGGCAGCTCACGGCCGGATGAAAAATGCAGCCGCCGCAGCCATACTGCAGCGGCGGGCCAGTCAGCGAAAAAAACGCTAACGGGCCTGGCACTTGATGGGAACCATGCGGCCGATCTCGACGGTCAGCTCATCGCCCTTGCCGAACACGGTAGTCGGACCATTGCTGTAGATAAATCCCGATGCGCTGGGTTGCTGCTGCAACTCCATCGGCTGCTTGTTTCGCACCAGCACACCGACGCCTTGCAGCGGGAAGAAACGCATTTCCAGGTTTTCCCCATTCGCGCATGCATACTGGACACGGCGCTCGTTCGTGGGCTCACCCTGGTATGCGGGAGTTGAGCAGCCGGCCAGCAAGGCGATGGACAGGGCGGCGAAGCAAACTGATTTCATTGGACTATCCTCGTATCGGGTTCAGAACATCATGCCAGATCCGACAGTCTTGCAAAGACTGCGCCGCCAGAGCGGATTCGGCCTGAATGGCATGCCAGGCCAATATTACTGCAAGGAGCCGGGCGAGGATTGCCGCTGCCGACAACGCCGACTCATCTCAGGCAGAGATATCCCAGTCCAGCTCTTGCGCGATACGGCTGCGAGCAGCAAGCGCCAGCTCGCGCCGGTGCACACCTTCGCCGTAAATGACAGGCAACAGCGTCAACTCCGCATGCAGGTCGCGCGATGCCAGGATGGACAACACGCTTTGCCCCAGGCTGATGGGCTCACCGAAATCCACCGCATGATTCAGCCCGCCTTCGCTATCGAGATAACGCAGCGCATAAGGCTGCACCGGCACATTGGCGACGATGGCTGCTTCGAAAAGGTTGGTGTGAAAATCGGCCACCTGCCCCTGGATGATTGCCCTGCCCTCCGGGAAAAAAGCCACTCGCTCACCCGCTTGCAGGCGATGCACCAGGCCTTCGTAGATGCGCCGCACATCGCGCTGCTTGCCGCGGGCAATGAAGATGGTACCGGCCTTGTCGCACAGCCAGCCCACCAGCGGCCAGCCGCGTATCTCCGACTTGGCGACGAAACGGCAAGGCTCGATGGAGTTGATGACGAAGATATCGAGCCAGGAAAGATGATTGGCCACAATCAGCGCATGATGCGCGCTGCCTGCCCCTTGCGCCTGCCTTAGCGTGACGCGCACGCCGCAGATGGACAGAAGCTTCGCGGACCAGTTCTTGATGCGCTGCCTGCGCCCGGCATCATCCAGCCTGGGGAAAATGAAGGCGCAGGTTGCCATGCCGGCAAACAGGTGGAGGATCAGGCGGAGCAGGTGGAGATAGCGCATGACTGGGATGCGTTACGAAATAGGTGGCACGGGGACTTTTGTCCCCTCCCCTTCAAGGGGAGGGTTAGGGAGGGGATGGGTTTCTTCAGCCAGTGTGTGAGCCCCATCCCTTCCCTGTCTCCCCCTTGAAGGGAGAGGTTCAATTCAAGCCTGCTGAAACACCACATTCCCGCCTATGATGGTCGTGCGCACCCGCCCCTTCAATTCATAGTCGAGGAAAGGCGTGTGCTTGCCCTGGCTGACGATAGTCTGATTGCTGACCAGCCAGTGCACATCGGGATCGAAGATGCAGAGATCGGCGGGGCTGCCTGTCATGAGCGTGCCGGCTTCCAGCCCGGCGATCCTGGCCGCATCGATACTAACCTTGGCAATCGCACGCGACACTGCATTGGGCAGGCGCATTTCTTCCGCCCATTTCAAGGCCAGCGGCAGCAGCAGTTCCAGGCCGGTTGCACCGGGCGAGGCTTCGCCGAAAGGCAAAAGTTTCTCATCATCGTCCACCGGTGCATGATCGGAACAAATCGCATCGATGGTGCCATCGGCCAGCGCCTGGCGTATGCCGTCGCGGTCACGCTGAGAACGCAGCGGCGGATCGAGGCGGGCATTGGAATCGAAGAAGCCGATATCGACATCGGTCAGATGCACATGGTGAGCGCCGACATCGCAGCTGACGTGCAAGCCTTCCTGCTTGGCCTGGCGCACCAGCTCGATGCCGGCGGCGGAAGAAATGCGGCACAGGTGCACGCGCGCGCCGGTCGCGCGCATCAGCTCGAATATCGTATGCAGCGCAATCGTTTCCGAACTAACCGGCACGCCGGCCAAGCCCAGGCGCGAAGCAATGGCGCCGCTGTGGGCCACGCCGCTGCGTCCCAGGTAAGGGTCTTGCGGGCGCAGCCACACGGTGTAGCCGAAGGTCTGCGCATACTGCAAGGCACGCATCAGCACGGTGGTGTCCGTGATCGGGAAGTCGGCTTGCGCAAAGCCTATGCAGCCGGCCTCGGTCAATTCCGCCATCTCGGTCAATGCCTGGCCTTTCAAGCCCATGGTCAGTGCGCCCAGCGGATGCACGTGCGACTGGTTCAGCGTCTTGGCGCGATGCTTGAGCATTTCCACCAGACCCGGCTCGTCCAGCACGGGGTCGGTGTCGGGCGGACAGACCAGGCTGGTCACGCCGCCATGCATCGCCGCCTGCAATTCGGATTCCAGCGTGGCCTTGTATTCGTAACCCGGCTCGCGCAGGCGCGCGCTCAGATCGACCAGGCCGGGCGCCACTACCAGTCCTTTGGCATCGATGGTCTGATCGGCCTGAAAACCGGCGGGCGCTTCGCCTATCGCGGCGATCCTGCCATCGGCGATATACACGTCTTTCTGTGCATCGATGCCGTTGGCCGGATCGACCACGTGACCATTCCTGATATGGAGTTTCATTCCTTGCACTACCTTTTTTCTAGATATCTTTATATTGCCGAATGCGTTCTGCGTATCAGGTGCCGCCGCCGAGGATGCTCATCACCGCCATGCGCACGGCGATGCCGAAAGTCACCTGCGGCAGGATCACGGCCTGCTTGCCGTCCGCCACCGCAGATTCAATTTCCACGCCGCGGTTCATCGGACCCGGATGCATGACGATGGCATCCGGCTTGGCCAGTGCCAGCCTTTCCGTGGTCAGGCCGTAGCTCTTGAAGAACTCCTGCGCCGAAGGCAGCAGCGCGCCGCTCATGCGTTCGTTCTGCAAGCGCAGCATGATGATCACGTCCACATCCTTCAAGCCTTCGTTCATGTCGGTGAAAACACGCACGCCCATCTGCTCCAGGCCGCTGGGCATCAGCGTGCGGGGACCGATGGCGCGCACTTCGGGCACGCCCAGCGTGGTCATCGCGTGGATGTCGGAACGCGCAACGCGGCTGTGCAGGATGTCGCCGACAATGGCCACGCGCAGGTTGGTGAAATCCTTCTTGTAATGCCGGATGGTGTACATGTCCAGCAAGCCCTGCGTCGGATGCGCATGGCGGCCGTCGCCGGCATTCACCACGTGCACATGCGACTGCCTGGTGTCGTTCAGATGCTTGGCGATCAGGTAGGGGGCGCCGGATTGGGCATGGCGCACCACGAACATGTCCGCATGCATGGCCGTCAGGTTGTCGATGGTATCGAGCAGCGATTCGCCCTTACTGGTGCTGGATGCGTTGATGTTCAGGTTGATCACGTCAGCCGACAGGCGCTTGGAAGCGATTTCGAAAGTCGTGCGGGTGCGCGTGGAATTTTCGAAGAACAGATTGAACACGCTCTTGCCGCGCAACAGCGGCACCTTCTTCACTTCGCGGTCGCCGATGCTGACGAAAGAAGAAGCGGTGTCGAGTATGCGGGTGATGACAGCGTGGGGCAAACCTTCTATGGTCAGCAAGTGCTGCAGCTCGCCGTTTTTATTGAGTTGCGGATTATGCATGGTGTACTGAAAGGGAAAAACGTCCATCATCCGCACGGTCCAGCACAAGTCTCTGCTCGGCCGGCAATGTCAGCGTGTGGGCAACAAAATCCGCTGCAACCGGCAATTCGCGGCCGCCGCGGTCGACTAGCGTGGCCAACATGATGCGGGCCGGCCGGCCATAATCAAACAGCTCGTTGATCGCAGCGCGCGTGGTGCGGCCGGTGTAGAGCACATCGTCGACCAGCACGATGGTCGCGCCGTTGACATCGAAAGGAATCTGCGTCGGCTTCACTTCGGCCGGCAAACCTTTTTCGGCGTAATCATCGCGATGAAAGGAGACATCGATGAAACCCAGGCGATTCGTCAGGCCCAAATCCCGGGCCAGGCGTTCCGCCAGCCAGGCACCGCCGGAATGGATGCCCACGACGGCGGGCTTGTCGGCCTGGGCCAGTCCGGCTTTCATATGTTGAAGCAGCTCCTGGTAGAGCGCTTCCGCGTCAAGATGGGAAGTGGGCATAGTCGTCGAAATATTGTTGCAAGATTATCGCAGCAGCCTGCGCATCAATCAATTCGCCGCGACGGGAACTTATCACGGCCGAGGAATAACGCTCATCCACCAGCGCCGTTTTCACGCCGAAGCGCCCTTCCAGTTGATTGGCAAAACGACGGCAGCGCACGGTCATTTCATGCTCGGCGCCATCCGGATGGCTGGGCAGACCGACCACGCAGACGGCGGGCTTCCATTCGCCTATCAACTTTTCCAGCACCGCAAACTTGCCGTCGTTGGTCGCTTCAGCGATGACAAGCAGCGGCTCGGCCTGGCGCAGCAGCGTATTGCCGACCGCCACGCCTATGCGCTTCAGCCCGAAATCGAAAGCCAGGACCGTCTGCACGATCTAGGCATGCCCGGCTTCGCCGGTCAGCATGGAAACGTCGAATCCCAGCAGCTTCGTCGCCGTACTCAAACGCTCGGGCACCGGCACATCGAACAGAATGCCCGGATCGGCTTTCACCGTCAGCCAGCCATTGCGCGCGATTTCCGCTTCCAGCTGGCCCGGGCTCCAGCCTGCGCTGCCCAGGGCAATCAGCATTTTCTCCGGGCTGTTGCCTTCAGCGACCGCTTCGAGAATATCCTTGGAAGTGGTCAGTGCGACCTCGTCGCTGATGCGCAGCGTGGAAGAATATTCATTCGGCAGGGTATGAAGGATGAAACCCCGTTCGATCTGCACCGGACCGCCGAACATCACCGGGCGCCCGCCAGGAGCCTGCGAATCCGTCGTAATTTCCAGCTTCAGCTCCAGCCGTTCAAACAGTATTTCAGCGCTCAGGTCGGTCGCCTTGTTGACGATGACGCCCAACGCACCTTGTTCATTGTGCTCGCAGATATAAACCACTGATCCGCCGAAGATGGGATCGATCATGGACGGCATCGCTATCAGGAAATGATCGGTCAGGTTCAATTCAGGGACGGTCACGCTTTTTTCGATCGAGAAAGTAGGAGAGGTTGAGGTCAAACCGACAAATTGCGACGCTGATCAGGCCCAGCGCGCATGAATGGCATTTTATCAGGTTTGACACCCTCCTCCCCGAGCCGGAACAAAGGCAAGTGAGCCGCCGTGCTTTTGCTGCCTGGCGACAAGCGGCCCATAAAAAAACCGGTTGCCTGGGCAACCGGTTTTCCATGAATCGGCAAATTTCAGTTCACCGCCTCTTTCTTGCCGATGTAGTGCTGGATGTGCTGGAGCAAATCCTCTTCCTTATAAGGTTTGCCCATGTACTCGTTAACGCCCAGCTCTTTTGCATAGTTGCGGTGCTTTTCCGCGGTACGGGAAGTAATCATGATGATGGGAATCTCGCCGGTACGCGCAGCGCCTCGCACGTTGCGCGCAAGATCGAAGCCATCCATGCGCGGCATTTCAATGTCGGCCAGGATCACGTCGGGCGTCACGGCTTGCAACTGCTCCAGCGCATCGATGCCATCCTTGGCCAGCACCACCTGGTAACCTTCACGCGTCAGGAAACGCTGGGTAACGCGACGCACCGTCAGCGAATCATCGACCACCATCACGATAGGCTGGGTACGCAGGCCCTGCACCGGTTCGGCGACAACATTTGTCGGACTGGATGCGGCCAGCTCCGCCACTGCGCCCAGGTTGTCGGCATCTTGCGCTTGCGTCAGGCGCGGCGCACGGGGCATGTCCTTGCCGCGCTGCTCCAGCAGCACCGGGTCCAGGATCAGTACGATGTCGCCGGGGCCGGTCACGGTAGCACCTACCACGCCGATCAGGCGAGCCAGTTGCGGTCCTACATTCTTGACCACAACCTCGCGATTGCCCAGCACTTGGTCGACGTGAATCGCGACCCGTTCATCGCCGCTGCGCAGAATCACGACCGGCGTGTATTCCTGCGTGAGCGGCGCAGTGCGCAAATCTCCCAGCAGGCTTGCCAGATAACGAACCGGCACGCGACTGCCGCGCCAGCTGATCGACCCGTCGTTGTAGACAGCCGCCAGCGCGTTCGCGCGCAACTGCTGCACCTGCTCCACCAGCGCCGTCGGCACCGCATAAGTTTTCCCGCCGGCTATCACCAGCACGACCTGCGTCACCGCCATGCTCAGCGGCAGGCGAATCACGAACTGCGTGCCGCGCCCGGTATCGCTGTAGACGGAAATACGGCCGCCGACTGCCGCCGCTTCCGCGCGCACCACATCCAGACCGACACCGCGGCCGGCCAGTTCCGTGACTTCTGAAGCCGTGGAAAAACCGGGATGGAAAATGAATTCCTGGATTTCGTTATCCGCAACTTCCATCTCGTTCGTCAGCAAACCGACTGCTTCTGCCTTGGAGCGTATGCGGGACAGATTCAGACCCTGGCCATCATCTGCCACAGAAATCACGATCTCGTTGCCATCCTGCAGAATCTCGACCTGGATCTCGCCGGTCTCGCTCTTTCCTGCCGCCAGTCTGGCCTCGCGCGACTCGACGCCATGCACGATGGAGTTACGCAGCAGATGTTCGAAAGGGCCGGCCATTTTTTCCAGCACGCTGCGGTCCAGCTCCACCGAGCCGCCGCGAATATCGAGATTCACGCGCTTGCCGGTTTCCTTGGCGGCCTGGCGCGTTACGCGATACAGGCGTTCCGAAATATTTGCGAACTGCACCATGCGCACTCGCATCAGGTCCTGCTGCAGTTCACGCGTCAAGCGGGCTTGAGCGCCCAGGTCATCCAGGGTGCCTTCCACGCTGCGCGTCAGGTTCTGCTGCAGCGAAGTAACGTCATTGACGTTCTCCGCCATGATGCGAGTCAGTTCCTGCAGGCGCGTGAAACGGTCGAACTCCAGCGGATCGAAATCACGATCGGCAGACTGCGCCATTTGCGATGCCATTTGCGTCTCGGCCTGGATTTCCATCTCGCGCAAATGGATGCGCAGCCTGGCCATGTTATCGGTCAGATCATGTAGCGAGTGGCGCAAGGTACCCACTTCGGTTTCTATCTTGGAACGCGAAATCGACACTTCACCGGCGTGATTCAGCAAGCGGTCCAGCATATCGGAGCGTACGCGGACCAGCGGCACCGTGATCGGCTGAGCCGGCACCGGCGCTGCATCCGTTTCCTGCAAGGCGCGCGCTGGCTGCACCGGCGTGCTGGTGCGTGTCATTACTGCATTGGGTGCAGTGGCGGATTCTGCTTCGCTTGCCGCAACGGAAGCAGCGGCAAAATATTCCTCGGCATTCGCCGCACTGTCTGATGCCGCAGGCACTGCCGGCGGATGCTGAATGTGCTCGAACATCTGCAAGCCGGCATCCATGTGCGCCAGCAGTTCATCGACGTCCGAGGCGCTCACCGAGCCTGTTCCCGTCAGATGCTGAATCTGGCTTTCCATTTCATGCAGATGCTGACCCAAGGCCATCGCACCCGCCATGCGTGCACTGCCCTTGAGGGTATGCAGATGACGCAACATGGCCTGCGAAGGCTGCAGATTGGCAGGATCAGCCTGCCACTCGCGCAATGCCTGCTGCATCTGCGGCAGCACGTCACTGCCCTCCTCCAGGAAGACCGGCAGCAGGTCGGCATCGATGTCATCTTTGGGGAGCGGCTCAGCGCCGGCGTCGCCTGCCGGCACATGGTCGAACAGAGACTCTTCCGAATCATCCGTACCATTCGCATCCAGAACCGGCTGCGCTATCGAGGCAGGACGAGCAGCGGGCGGAACGGACACGGCTGCCGGCGATGATGCCTGCAATCCGCTCTCCTCAACCGCTTCGGCCGCCGGTGCCTGCGGACCTTCGCGATCGGCCCTGGCAAACACCTCGCGCTGAAGATCCTCCAGCAAGCGTATTTGTTCCGGCTGCGCATCGGGCATCTCGCACAGCGCGAATTGCTGAAGCATGCCCTTGATGCGCTCCACCGACTCATCCAGCAAATCGAATTCCTGCTCCTGCAATGTCACCGGATTACGCATCAGGGTTTGCAATACCATTTCCAGCGCGTGGGCCAGTTCCTGCATCGCATCGAACCCGACCGTAGCTGAACTGCCAGCCAGCGAATGAGCCGCTGCCACCGCCACCTGTGATACCGGCCGCTCGACTTCATGCCTCCACTCCGCGAGATCCTGGCCCAGCAAGCGCGCCAGCTCATCCGTTTCCGCCATATAGATGTTATAAAGCGGCACACTGATCTGCAGATCGCCGATGCGTTTTACGGTGTCGTCATGCAGCGCCTCAATCGGGGATGGTGCCGGAAAGCCTATGATGTTGGACTCTGACGAGCTATCCACCTGCGTCGGTTCAGCGAAAGTCGAAGGCGATGACAAATCTTCTTCCGCTTCGCCCAAACCATCGTACTCGCCATCCAGGCTTGCGGAAAAATCTTCATCTTCCAGCGGCGTCAGAACGATTTCTTCATCCGCTCCCGGCGCCATGCCGAATGCATCATCGACAAAGGCTTCTTCCTCTACCGACAATCCGGCCAGGGATTCTTCCAGCGCTGCGTCTTGTTCATTCTGCTTGCCAGCCACTTCCTGTGCCGGCTCCTCATAATGAAAAGCTTGTCCTTGCTTGACGCTATCTGCCGCTGCAATCAGGGCATCGGGATTACAGGGGACGCCATTCTGCTGCTGCAGATCGTCTACCCAGCGATTTATCACCTCCCCGGCCTTGTCCAGCAGGGCGAAAAGATCGGGTGTGGCCGCCTGCCCATTTGCCAGGTGCAGGTTCAGCACCTGCTCGATAGCCCATGCACCGCTGCTGAAACGATCCAGCGCGACCATGCGGCTGCTGCCCTTGAGGGTATGGAAACAGCGACGCACCGTCGTCATGTTTTCCTGATTTTCCGGTGCGCTTCTTAACTGCTTAATGTTTTCCGCGGCGCAGTCCAGCACTTCGCGCGCTTCTTCGAGGAAAATCCCGAGCAATTCCGCATCAATGGCTTGCTGCTCTTCCTCTTCAGCTCCTGTCGCAGCAGGCACATGCACTGCGCTTGCGGCTGGCGCAATTGCCGGCTCGGCGACAGCCGGCGCCGTTTCAACGATCGGGGAGTGCGCGGAATGCGATGGCGACGATGCCGGTTCTTCCGTATCGTCCAGCAGCAGGGAGTCGGATGCGATCCGAGAACTACTATTTTTTTTTTCGACCACATTCGCCTGGAAGACACCAAGCTGGTCGTTGAAAGAGAATTGCTTTCTTGCGCTATCAGGATTTAATCGCAGCCGCTCTATGAAGAAACTCAGGGCGCCTACATTTTGCGCAAGTTGCTGAAAGGCTTCCGAAGACGGCGACGCTTCCGCTTCCGCCTGTATGAAACGCTGCACCATGGCACGGACATGTGCTATCGCCTTCAGCGCATGCGGCTGGTCAAGCACGACCATTGCCCCTTCAAGCTGATGCAGCATGTCATCGACGGGCTTCAAGGGCTCCGTATTGCCGGGATTGGCAAAGTACTCATCCAGCACCTTCTCCACCTGATCCAGGCTGGATTGCATTTGCGCCACCAGCACCGCCATGGTTTGCTCTTCCATCGCGGCCCGCGAGATGTCATCAACCCACGCACCTTCGGATGCCGCCTCATCGCCACTGGCCAAGGCCAGCAAGCGCCCCATCAGGGCATCGGCTTCGTCAGAAAAATTTTCATTCAAACGATGCGGATGATGCAGCACGTTTTCGACAAACAGAAGACTGGTGGCGACCTCCAGCCCCAGGTTGTCGCCTGCGCCCGTGCGAGCGCTATGGCGCGCAATGCCATTCAGTTTGCGCAGCAGGTTGGAGAAAGGTTCGGAGTTCAGTCGAATGCCCGCCTCCGCCAGCGCCTGCATCTGCTGCTCGAATGCGGGAACCGAAGCTGCATCACCGGCAGCGATGCGCCCCCACAGGCTCTTGGCACGGGCAACCCTATCCTTGGCCAGCGCCAGCACCTCGCTGTTAATCTGTCCGTAACGCTTCTCGTCGTAATTTGCAGGTACCGAGCCTTCAAGCTGATAGGCACGGCGAATTTTCAGCATGTCACGCGTAGGCTTTTTGGCTTGTGCGATAAAGAACAGACCGTCCCGCAGCAATCTTTCTGCGGGCGCAGCGCTGCCGTTGGCGAGGCGCCGGATTTGCAGATTGATGCGTGCAAACAGCTGCTTCACATAAACTTCACGTCCTATGCTTCCCGATGCAACGCCTTCTGCAAAAGCACGCATCACGCGCCAGAATGCGCGAGCCTGCGGCGATGTCTGCGCGGCTTCGATCTGCTTGATAATGCCCGCCATTGCCGCCGAATAGGCGTTCTCGGTTGCCGGATCGGCGCTCTTCAGGAAAGGCAATAGCAGTTGTTCATAATGCTGGCGCAGTTCGCGGAAATTCGCCGGTACCGGCACTGCCTCTGCCATAGCGGGCCGTATCGATAGATCGGGGAAAAATAAATCAGCGGGATGAATGCGTGCGCCGCCGCGGCTCTCCAGCAGGCTGCGGTAATAGGGAAAGAGACGTACCGGCTGATGCGGCTCGCCTGCCAGCAGCTCCTCCAGATACTCCACCACGGCATCACAGGCCGATGCAACAACCTTGGCAATCTCTTCCGTCAGTTCAAGCTGACCTGCCTCCAGCCGGTCGAGCAGGTCTTCCACTGTTTCGGTAACGATGCCTACACCATCGACATCGACCACCTGCAAAGCGCCATGCGCCTGATGCAGCGAGGTCTTGGCTCGATGGAGACTGGCGGTGCGTGCTTCGGCCTGTTGCGCAGCGGCTTCCTGGATTGCGCTACGGGTACGCGCGAGCGTTTCGCGGACTTCTGCCATCACCCATGACAAAGGCCCGGTATCGAAATCGTGTTGTCCACCGTCCGGTGCGGTTGAAGAAGGGGTCGTCATAAAGCCTCGTCATTTCGAAAGACGGCCTCGCCATCCTGATGGCTGACCGGCGCGGCCAGGCCAAGCTGCCGCGCCTGCATGAAATCGGATATTGCCTGCTGCGGTTTAGGCAACACGGAAACGCGCCACGGAATCTTTCAGCTCCTCAGCCAGTTTCGACAGCTCGCGAATCGAGTTGGCGGTCTGCTGCGTACCCTGCTGCGTCTGCTCGGTAACTTCCAGAATGTGCTGGATGTTTTCAGCCACGCCATTCGCGGATGAAGCCTGTTGTTCGGTCGCAGACGAAATGCCCTGAATCAGTTCCGCCAGCTGGTTCGATACGCGCTGAATGTCGGTCAGTGCAGCACCTGCGGCATCAGACAGCTTGGCACCTTCCACCACACCCTGGGTGGAACGTTCCATGGCGGCGACTGCATCATGCGTATCGGTCTGAATGGTGCGCACCAGCGCGCCAATCTGCTTGGTTGCTTCGCCGGAGCGTTCCGCCAGTCGCTGCACCTCTTCCGCAACCACCGAGAAACCGCGGCCGGCCTCACCGGCGGAAGCCGCCTGAATCGCAGCATTCAGCGCCAGCACGTTGGTCTGTTCGGTAATGTCGGAAATCAGCTCGGTGATTTCGCCAATCTCCTGCGAGGACTCGCCCAGACGCTTGATTCGCTTGGAGGTTTCCTGAATCTGTTCGCGAATCTCGTTCATACCCTTGATCGCGTTTTCCACCGCCTTCGCACCCTGCGATGCCACCGTCACGGACTGACGCGCCACCTCGGCAGATTCGTTGGCGGAACGTGAAACCTCGGTAATCTGAACGGCCATTTTCAGTACTGCCTGGCCGGTTTCCTGAATCTCGCGCGATTGCTCTTGTGAAGCCGCCAGCAGTTCAGTCGAAATGTTCTGCGCCTGATCGGATGCGCGCGTGACCTGCTCTGCCGTTTCGGTTACGCGTCCCACCAGCACGCGCAGCTCTTCCACCGTGTAGTTCAGCGAGTCGGCGATCGCGCCGGTAATGTCTTCCGACACTGTGGCCTGCACCGTCAAGTCACCGTCCGCCACTTCTTGCAGTTCGTTCATCAGTCGCAGAATTGCGGCCTGGTTACGATCGTTGGCGGCTTTGGCTTCCTCTTCCTGGGATTGCGCCATCTGCCTTTGTCCCTCAGCCGCTTCACGGCGCAGGTCTGCTTCGCGGGTACGGTTACGGCTATCCTGCAGGAAAGCCACTGCGATACCGCCGGCGGACATCAGCGCGAGGAGGGCAAAGAAAACCAGCGCCCAGAATGGCCATGACTTGGTGTCGCCCGCTTCCTGGTAAGCCTGCTCCAGTTGGGTCAGCTTTTCCTTGAATGCTTCGTTTTCGTTAAAGATCGTATGCTCGGCACGCTTGGCCGCAATGAAGTTCTGCAGGCCGCCGAGAATTTCGGCAATCGGCTTCTGATAATCGGTAAAGAGCGTTTGCAGTTCGGTCAGCCTGTCGCGGGTATCCTTGTCGGTCGTAGCGGGCAAGCGCAATGCTTCGCTACCATTAAGCAGCCCTTCGATGATGTCGCGGAAGGCATTGGTGTCCTTGCCCAGCAAGAAGGCGGTTTCCGGGTTCACGCCTTCCGACGTCAGAAACTCATTGGCGCCCCTGCCCAGACGCTGGGTCAACATCGCCAATTGACCCGCTGCCGCGATTTCACGTGCGGAAGCATTGGCCTGTGCTTTCAGCGTCGCAATCTGCTCACTCAATTCAAGCAGCACGGGAGTGGTTTCATTCAGTTCCTGCAGCGTGGCACCGAATCCGGACAACTGTTCGCGGAATCGCAGGATGGTCGCCGCCGACTGATTGGAAGCTGCCCACAGGTCTGCGGTTTCCTTCAGCATGGCGGCCAGCTCGCCTTCCGCTGCCGGGATATCACGTCCCTGATAAACGCCGCCTTCTGCCAGCACTTTCAAGTCATTGTTCAACTGCTGACGGCTGTCCTCCAATTGCTTGAACGCTTCCAGGTTACCCTGAATGGCATTGGGTGCGGCCTTACCGACACGCTGCGAGTGCATCAGTGCATGGCCGGCAATTTGTGTGCGGGACACATTAATGGTGGACAAGTGAGTATTCAGCGCGACCAGGAACATGCTGAGCGCCAGCGAAGCCATCAGCACGATCATCAGTATGTTGATCTGACGACGCAAGGGAAGATTGCCAATCAGCGGCAGGCGCAAACCCTCGCGGGCACGCAGCGGATCGATGATGGTGGCATTGGGATCGATCAGAATCCGTTCTTGCGATGAGCCTCTGTCGCCCTGCTGAAACATATCCTGTGCCGACCTATCCGGCTGCTCCTCCAGGGCCGACTGTTGCGCAATGTCGTCTTCCTGTCCGGTCTGTTCTTCCTTCTTATTCTTGGAAAGGAAAGGTAAGTTAAATGCCATTGCTAAGTCCCCCAGTTTTTTTCACAGCCGAGTCAATGCCGGCCTGTTATATACCAACATGTAAAAAATTCGGATCTTGAATGATTGTGGACAGCTTCAACTCCGTCCATTGCTGGGCATCGCCATCGACATAACGACGTCCAAACCAAAGAGGCTCGCCCTCCTCGGCCGTTTCAGCCTGCACTTCCATCTCGCCCACGTTACGCAAGCCGATCACGCGCGATACGAGCAAGCCGCCATTGGGCATAAGTGAAGGAGAAAGACAAACTATGCGGCTTGCGCTATCCGTTTTCGTCGGCGCAAGACCATGGAAACGCGCAAGGTCCACCACGCTGATCAGGTTGCCGCGCACATTCATGAGTCCCAGGAACCAGTCCTGCGTCAGCGGCACTTCGGTCAGCGGATTGAGCGTCACGATTTCACCCGTGTCATGCAGATTCAACAGGTAGCGGCGATCGCCCGCCATGACACCCAATTGATTGACACGCGTATCCAGGCCGCTGCGCGCAACGCGCATGCGTTCGACCAATTCCATCTGGAATGCGTGCAAGCGGGTGCGACGCCCCGCTTTGTCCACTTTCTGCGTGCTCTGGTCGCTTGCCAGGTCGGAAGAGGAAGAGCTCATAGTGTCGAGAGAAAATTAGCCGATTGCGGTGATCTTAGCCAACAGCTCTTGCGGATCGATGGGCTTGACGATGTAGTCGCGCGCACCTTGGCGCAAGCCCCAGATACGATCCGTTTCCTGACCCTTGCTGGTGCATATGATGACCGGCACATCTGCGGTTTGCGGATCGCGCACGATGGCGCGCGTTACCTGGAAGCCGTTCTGGCCAGGCATGACGACATCCATCAGCACCAGATGCGGCTTGTCGGCCTTGATTTTGGCAATGGCTTCTTCGCCGTTCTCTGCCGTCGCTACGGTATAGCCATTCTTCACCAGTACATCGGTCAGGAAATAACGTTCGGTAGCGGAATCGTCAACGATCAAGATTTTCTGTATGGGCATAGGATTATCTGGACTTAATTACGTAAAGCACGTCTATTTTTCGGCGACCAGCGCAGCGTGCTCGCGCACGGTTTGCAGCAAGCTGTCTTTGGTAAAGGGTTTGGTGAGATAGGCATTCGAGCCGACCATGGCTCCACGCGCGCGATCAAACAAGCCGTCTTTCGAAGACAGCATGATGACGGGCGTCGAATGGAATTTGGAGCTTTTTTTGATCAGGGCGCAGGTCTGATACCCGTCCAGCTTGGGCATCAGGATGTCGCAAAAAATCAGGGCGGGCTTGTAGTCGTTAACTTTAGCCAGCGCATCAAAGCCATCTTCCGCCAGGACCACTTGATAACCGGCCTGGCTCAGGAAGATTTCGGCAGAGCGGCGAATCGTACTGCTGTCATCGACCACCATGATTTTTACGTCTGCATTGCCACTCGCTATTGTCATCATGCAATCCCGTGGAAACCGTTTTCAATATACGGTCCTACTGTAACAAAAAGCAAGGTGATGACCAGCAATGTTGCCACTAAGTATATAGCGGCGTGGCTTTTACGCAAAAGCTTCGATTCGTCCGCGTATAGGAGTGGAAGTTAAGAGAATTCTTTGTTACTAAACCGGCACCATCTCAAAATCATCCTTGCGTGCGCCGCACTCGGGACAGGTCCAGTTCATGGGGACATCTTCCCAGCGCGTGCCAGCGGGAATTCCCTCTTCGGGCACGCCTGCTTCCTCATCGTAAACCCAACCACAGATCAGGCACATCCACTTCTTGTAAGCTTGGTTTTCTTTGGTAGTCACGACTTATCAACCTTCATCAAGTAAAATGCAAAGGGACATATCTTAATCTACCCGCCGTGCAAATCCAAACTTCCCCTTTGATTTTAACCTTCGGCGCCAGCGACCCCGTAGGCGCTCTCGGCATTCAGGCTGATCTTGCAGTTTTTGCAGCGATGGGCTGTCATGGTCTATCCGTCACCACTTCGCTGCTGGTGAGCGATACCACCAGCGTGGAAGGCATGCTGTCCATCGACGCGGACTGGGTGGCCGATCAGGCGCGCGTGGTGCTGGAAGACATGCCGATCGCGGCCTTCAAGGTGGGCGTTGTGGGCAGCATTGAAAACATTACCGTCATTGCAGAAATCGTAGCGGACTATCCGGACATTCCCCTCATTCTTGATCCCTTTAGCAGCGGCTTGCCGGATCCGGAGGGAGACAACGAGGAATGGCTGAATGCCCTGCGCGAACTGCTGATCCCGCAAACCACGGTGCTGCTGCTATCGGCGCCGCAATTGACCCGCATGGCGGAAACCTGGCGCGAAACCGCCGATGATGAAGACGACAGCGAAACTTTGCCGCTGGATGCCATGCATCTGGTCGATGCGGGCTGCGAACATGTCTTCATCACCGGCGCGCCCTGCGATCCGCAGGAAGTCAGCAATCTGCTTTTCAGCGACGGCGGCACGGTGCGGCACGATCACTGGCCGCGCTTGCCCGGCTCTTACCGGGGTGCCGGCACCACATTATCAGCCGCCATCGCCGCGATGCTGGCCACCGGACTGGATGTGCCGGAAGCGGCGCTGGAAGCACAGGAATTCACCAATGCGGCATTAGCCAACGCCCAGCGCCTGGGCATGGGCAAACTGGTGCCGGATCGTTTCTTCTGGGCGCGAGATCCCAGTGCGACCGAAACGGACAACCATACCTAGCAATTTTTCAGGACACTATGACCACTCAAACCACTCAAAACGACATCCTCTTTTCACGCGCACAGCAAAGCACTCCCGGCGGCGTAAATTCCCCGGTACGCGCCTTCCGCTCGGTCGGCGGCACTCCTCGTTTCATCATCCGTGCCGACGGCGCCTATTTGTGGGATGCCGACAGCAAGCGCTATATCGACTACATCGGCTCCTGGGGACCGATGATCGTGGGCCACAACCATCCCAAAGTCATCAAGGCAGTGCAGGATGCCGCCTCCCGCGGACTTTCCTTCGGCGCACCGACCGAAGGTGAAATCGAGATGGCGGAAGAAATCTGCCGCCTGGTTCCCTCTATCGAACAAGTGCGCCTGGTGTCGAGCGGCACCGAAGCGGTGATGAGCGCACTGCGCCTGGCACGCGGCGCCACCGGCCGCGACATGATGATCAAGTTCGAAGGCTGCTATCACGGCCACGCAGACTCCATGCTGGTCAAGGCCGGCAGTGGCTTGCTCACCTTCGGCAATCCGACTTCGGCCGGCGTGCCGGAAGATTTCGCCAAGCACACGCTGGTACTCGACTACAACGATGCGCAGCAGCTGAAGGATACCTTTGCCAAACTGGGCGACAAGATCGCCTGCGTGATCGTGGAACCGGTCGCCGGCAACATGAACCTGGTGCGCGCCACACCCGAGTTTCTGCAAACCATGCGCGAGCTGTGTACGCAGCATGGCGCGCTGCTGATTTTCGACGAGGTGATGTGCGGCTTCCGTGTAGGCTTGGGTGGCGCGCAGGCGCTGTACAGCATCAAGCCGGATCTGACCGTGCTGGGCAAGGTCATCGGCGGCGGCATGCCGGTTGCAGCTTTCGGCGGACGCAAGGACATCATGCAGCATCTGGCGCCCTTGGGCGGTGTTTATCAGGCCGGCACACTGTCCGGCAATCCGGTGGCTGTGGCGGCTGGCATGACGACGCTGAAGCTGATCCAGGCGCCCGGCTTCTACGACAACCTGACGGCTCAAACTCGCAAGCTGGTGGACGGTCTGACGGCAGTTGCCAAGGAGGCGAAGGTAGCGTTCAGCGCCGACTCGGTGGGCGGCATGTTCGGCCTATACTTTGCCGCACAGATTCCCGGCAATTTTGCCGAGATGATGAAGTGCGACAAGGATCGCTTCAATGCCTTCTTCCACGCGATGCTGGATGAGGGCGTGTACCTGGCGCCTTCCGCCTTTGAAGCCGGTTTCGTATCGATTCGGCATGACGATGCAATCATCGATGCCACGATAGAAGCGGCTCGCCGCGCCTTTGCCCGTATCGCCTGACACATCTGAGGCATGAAACAAACAGGCCCGGTTAAACCGGGCTTGTTTTTTAGCGCAGCCAGCCGCGGTGGCGGAAATACCAGAGCGGCGTAATCGCACTGGCGATCATCAGCCCCAATGCAAACGGATAACCCAGCATCCAGTCCAGTTCCGGCATCAGGCGGAAGTTCATGCCGTAGATGCTGGCGATCACGGTGGGCGGCAGGAACACGACCGAGGCCACCGAGAAAATCTTGATCACATTGCTCTGGTTGATGTTGATGAAACCGACGGTGGCATCCATCAGGAAGTTGATCTTGTCGAACAGGAAGGCGGTGTGGCCATCCAGCGATTCGATATCGCGCAGAATCTGGCGCGCTTCCTCGAACTGCTCGGAGTTCAGCAGTTTGCCGCGCATCAGGTAGCTCACGGCGCGACGCGTATCCATCATGTTGCGGCGTATGCGGCCGTTCAAGTCCTCTTCGCGTGCGATGGAGTTCAAGGCAACAGCGGCATCATCGTCGCGCAATTCCTTCTGCAGCACTGCATGACTGACCTTTTCCAGGCGGTCGTAAACACCTTCCAGCGTATCCGCTGAATATTCGGCATCCGTCGCATACAGGTCCAGCAGCACATCCTTGTAATCCGTGATGGAACCGGGACGCGAACGCGCGCGCATGCGCACCAGGCGGAAAATCGGCAAATCGTCGCTGTGCACCGAGAACAGGATATTCTTGGCGAGAATGAAGGCCACGGTGATCACGCGCGCCTTGTCGTCGTCGTCTTCCAGCAGAAAGTCGGTACGCAGATGCAGGTCGCCGTTGGCCGCTTCGTAATAACGGGCCGACGCTTCGATATCCTTGACTTCGTCTTCGTCCGGCAGCGTAACGTCGTACATGCTCTTGACCCAGTCGCGCTCCTCCTCATCCGGATCTCTCAGATCGATCCAGACGGGATCCAGCCTTTCCAGGTCGTTGCGGCTTTCAATGTGTGCCTGGCTCAGGCGACCATTGCGCAAGACGAATACATTAATCATGTGCACTCCTGGCCATATCATTTGCACCCACACGCGTGCCGGCGCAAATGGCATGGCTAGCCCTGCAGAAGCAATTCTGCAATCGACGTAATTTCAGGGAAACGCAGTGTGAAACGGCCGGACTGCGCCTACCCGCCCATAAGAGGCAAGCGGCGCATGAGAAGGAATAATTAGCGCGCAGACTCGCCACTTGGTCGTTGGCTGACGACGAACAGGTTTTTACAAGGACTACCCAAGTCGGGTCTCCGCTAATGAAAACAGCGCAAGTGTACTGATAACGGCTAGCGCAGGCAAGCCGACATGACGGGTTTTCTACACGTTTTGCGATACGTCTTGCTGCGTTGTAAAACGCACTTTATGCCTTCGCACTCAAGGCAGGGCTGCCGCATTCATGCGCCTCAGGATGACGTCGGCACGCCGAGTCATATACGGCGAATACAGGTTTCGTCCATACACGCGCGGATTGGGCAGCAGGGCTGCGAGGTAAGCCGCCTGAGTGGCACTCAGCCGCGCTGCAGGAATGCCGAAATAATGCCTTGCCGCTGCCTCGGCACCGAAAATTCCCGTTCCCCATTCAGCGACATTCAGATAGATCTCAAAAATGCGCTGCTTCTCCATCCAGTATTCCAGCATGTAGGTAATGACCAGCTCCTGGCCCTTGCGTACATAACTGCGGCCGCCGGACAAGAACAGATTTTTCGCCAGCTGCTGGGTAAGCGTGGATCCGCCCGCGACGATTTTCCCCTTCTTGGCATTTTTCTCGTAAGCCTTGAGCAGCGCTTCCCAGTCCACGCCCTGGTGATCGGAAAAGCGCGCGTCTTCCGAAGCAATGATGGCGCGCTTGAGATGGGGAGAAATCCGGTCGTAATCCACCCACTGGTGCTTCAGCTTGGCATTCGGCTTGCGTTCCTGCAGTTGCACCAGCTGGTCGCGCATGAAGCGGGTGGACGTCGGATTGTAATTGACCCACCAGCCGATTTGCAGGAAGAAATACAACTGCAGCAGCAATACGACGAGTAGCGGCAAAAAGATCAGCCACAGCAATGGCCGCAGCCATCTTCTCTTTACATTTTTTCTTCGCACGGCCGATTACAATAAGGAGCGCAATTCTTGGTAGACAGGCGAGGTATCCGGCCGCACGCCGCGCCATATGAAAAAGGATTCCGCCGCCTGTTCCACCAGCATGCCCAATCCATCGCGGATCATCGCGCCCTGCCCGGATGCAAACTGCAGAAAGGGCGTCGGCGCTTTCGCATACATCATGTCGTACGCCAGCGTCTGCTGACTGAATGCGATGGCCGGCACCGGCGGCACTTCTGCCGTCAGGCTTGCGGACGTTGCATTGATGATCACATCGAATGCATGGTCGATGGCGGCAAATTCGCATGCTCGCAATACCGATCCCTGCTGCGAGAAATGCTCCACCAGCTCTACCGCTTTTGCAGAAGTACGATTGGCAATGACCAGTTCGGCCGGCCGTTCCATCAGTAGCGGCAGGATAACGCCGCGTGCCGCGCCGCCCGCACCCAGCAGCAAAATGCGCTTGCCGCCTAGCGGCACTTTCGCCTTTTGCACGACATCCGTGACCAGTCCTATGCCGTCGGTATTGTCGCCAAGGATGCTCGTTCCCTCTATCTTCAGCGTATTGACGGCACCGGCAGCCTGGGCGCGCTCGGTCAGGACGCTGGCATAGTTGTAGGCATCCAGCTTGAAGGGAACGGTGACATTGGCGCCCTTGCCGCCGGCAGCGACGAAGGCTTGCAGGGTGGGCACGAAACCATCCAGCGGCGCCAGCAGACGTTCATAAATCAGATCCTGAGCGGTCTGCTGCGCAAAGCGGGCATGAATGTCCGGCGACTTGCTGTGCTGGATGGGGTTGCCCACCACGACATATCGATCCGGCGCCGCCATCAGTTGCCTCCTCGTGCTTCTATCTCCAGGCCCTTATCGCGTGTGAAATTAAAGCGTGTCACGATTTCCCATACATCGTCTTTTCCCGTCGTGCGCATATGCGCCGGGAAGCGGTTGAAAGGTGCAGCGCTCCTGACTATGCGCAGCGCCGCCTTATCCAGGTTTGCATCGCCTGAACTTTTCTCTACTCTTGGCCCGCCTTCCTTTTGGTAAAGCGTGCCGTCATGGAACACAGGAATATAGAGGATGAGCTCACCGTACAATTTTTTCCCTTTATGCTCGGGGAAGCTCTTCGTACCGACTTGTTCGATGCGCGTTTGAAGTGCCGTGTAATACTCGGCGTACTCGACTTGCCTGGTGCGGGGAGAAATCTGGGTCTTCTTCGGCCGCTTGTTATAGATCTCGATATTCTTTGCGATCTCCGCTTCCATGCGCGCCAGCACATGGGCCTGGTCTTCCTGGTCCGCGCTATCGGGATTAACAGGTTCAGCAGCTTTTTTCGGATTTTCGGTGGCAGGATTAACGGCAGCAGAATTTTCGGAGCGTACCTGGGCCAGCATTTTCTGCTGCATCGCTTCCAGTTCTGCCACGCGCTGGCGCGTCGCACGCAAACTCTCGCCATCCTGCATCTCGCGGCTATCCGGAAGCGGCGACGTGGCCCTGCCCTCATCGGCATTGCCGCCGCCATCCAGATTGGCCTGGGCCAGCGCATCGGCCTTCAGCGGCTTGCGGTCGTGCTTGGCATTGACCAGTATGACTTCCAGTCCGGGATCGGTAGGGCTGAAACGAAACGCCTCCGGCGGCACGAATCGGACTGCCAGCAAACCCGCATGCAGCAGTACGGATACGCCCAATGCAAAACTGAGCAGGCGGTTTTGAGAAATGAACTTCACGCGTCGCAATCGAGGAAGACTACAGAGTGGAGGATTTTACGATAAAGGCAGAGCCCGATTGCATTCCTGTCTCACTCTGTATCAATCCGGCATCGCCGCTGTATTGCCACTATTGCCATTCTCGCGGGCGGGCGGCAGGCCGCTGCCATCGTCAACCACGTCGGCCATTTGCTCTTCCACTTCGGGATCGTCCTCCATCATCACTTGCTCATGGTCGCTGCTCACCTGCACCAGCCTTGCTTCCACCGAGAGGTCGACTTCATCCCATGACAGAATGTCCAGCGTTACCTGCGTGCCGCGCGCCAGCACCGGCAGGCCCGGCATCTTGATGACAAGCGGGATCTCCAGCAATCGCAGAATGTCTTCCTTCAGCACCACGGCTTCTACGCGCCGCACATCCTGCTGCGCCAGCCAGCGCAGGCACCAGTAACGCTCCATGCTCGACTGGAACTCCGCATAGGCGCCATATGCGCTATCGAAGGCGGAGATGATCGCAAACAGATCGGCATCCTTGGGCTTGAAGGGAGCGACCAGCGGCGCCGTAATGCCATGCTGCGCGCAGGCGATGATCTGCCATTGATTAACCAGGTCGGTATAACGCCGCAACGGCGAGGTGCTCCATGAATATTGATCGACGCCCAGGCCCTGATGAGGGGCAGCATGAGTCAGCATCCTGACTTGCATGCGGCTGGCCCAGCCTCCGCCGCCCTGTCCCTGGGCGCGATAGATGCCGGGCACGCCATGGTCGCGCAGGAGCTTACCCCAGCTGCTGTTGGCGAAAATCGCCAACTCCGCCACGATCTTGTCCAGCGGCGCGCCGCGCTTCCTGCGCGTGATGGTGACGATGTCGTCTTCCACGTAAAAATTGAAATCGACGCGATTGGTCTGTTCCGGTTTCAGTCCGAAGCTTTCCCGTTTCGCCATGCGCGCCTGTTCCAGCACCTGCACCCATTGCCACAGGCAGCTGAGGTCATCCTTGTAGGGATAGTCGCCCAGCCCCTGCTCCAGGCTTTCTTCGGTGACCTGATCATCCAGGTCGTTGTGCCGCAAATTGGCGGCGATCGGAACCAGCTCTGCCTTGGTTTCCGTCGCAACGACACTCCAGTCAACGGGATTGACCGTGGCATAGAGCGACAGCGCCGGGCAATTCCTGCCTTCGGCCAGCGTGAACATCTCAACCATGTCATCGGGCAGCATCGTGATTTTTTCACCCGGCACATAAACCGTGGACATGCGCTGGCGGGCAATCACATCCAGCGCATCGTTGCGCTGTATACCCAGACCGGGAGCGGCGATATGGATACCGATGCGCAGCAAGCCATCCGGCAAGCGCGTGACCGACAAGGCATCATCGATTTCCGTGGTGGTGACATCGTCAATGGAAAATGCCTGCACGTCGGCGACCGTCAATGCCGGCAATACCGGTGCAGAAACTGCAGGAAAACCCACCCCTTTCGGGAAATGCTCGAGCAGGAAGCGCCGTGCATGCAACTCCTTGGGAGATGCGAGGCCGCCCACCTTCAGCATCAGGCGCGCCGGCGTGGTCTGCAATTCGTTGCTGGCGGCGTCCAGCGCCTTGTATTCGATAGTGTTCTTGTCCGGCCTGAACAGCAGTGTAAAGACTTGCTGCTTCATCGCTTCCGGCAAACGTCCGGCTTTCAATTCCTCCACGTACTGAGTCTGCAACAGGGCCTGCTGCCTTTTCTTTTCCAGGCCGGCCAGCGCTGCCTTCAGTGAGGTTTCGGGTGCGGCCTTGTAACGGCCTTTGCCCTTGCGATAGAAATACATGGGCGCAGCATGCAGGCGCAACAGCAAGCCGGCCGCTTCATGCGGCTGAAGCGCATGGCCGAAATATTCCGCGCCCAGTTCGGCAAAACTGAATTCTTCCTGCCCTGCCACTTCCCACAGAAAATCGAGATCGATATCGCCGGCGATGCGCTCCGCCTGCTGCAGCAATTCAACAGGCGTAGGTGCGCCGAACTGAAGCAGCACATCCTTGGCGCGCACCTTGGCGCGCTTGCCGCTTTGCATTTCCACCTGATAGGCTTCGCCCTGCTGCGTCAGCACCGCGCCGGCCTTCAGATCGCCGGATTCTTCGAAAAACAGATTCATTAAAGCTTCGTCGTAAGGTGCTGCTTATTTATTAATCATGGGTTCCATGCATCATTGCCGTCAGACCGGCAATGGCGGGAAGGAATACTTCCGTCACCAGCAAATGTCCGTTCTTGCGCCGGTAAAGGCAGCGTCTTGCAAATAATGTACCGGAGACTGTGTCAGTTCCTAAAACTCGTGCCGCCCGCCTCATCAAGGGATGCCCGAGCGGCAAACGTGCAAACTGCAAGTGCCCGCGCCTGATCAGGGGATCAATGAACAACGCTGAGCCCAGCGAGCGCGAGCCTAGCGTACGAAAGAAAGGCCAGTCATCGATAGTGTCATGCATGGGCACCACGGTATGGGCATAAACCATTGCGCGGCCATCGCATTGCAGCAGCACATCGCGCTCCCGGATCGGGAGAGGCCTGGGCAGGCTGATGGCCGCGCATTCATCCGTTAAACAAAGCGCGCGCCGCTGCTGCAAGGGCTGCACGCGAAACTGTTCGCTATGCGCAATCAGCTTGGCGGTGAGCGACATCCGGTCCGTCAGCCAGTGACGCATCCTGCTGGGCGGATTGACCGCATTCACATGCCCGAACCAGCGTGCGACCTTCCTTGACACATCCTGCATCAGCGCTTGCCCGGCAGCGCCACGCCGCAAAATGCGAGCACTTCATCCGCATAATCGGCAAACTCCGAAATGCCGTGGTCACTGCCTTCAATGATGTGATGACGCGCGCCGGGATAGTGAGCCGCCATTTCCCGCCAGTCCAGCACTTCGTCGCCAGTGGCCGCCATCAGGAAATAGCGCTCTGGCCGGGTAATGCGCTCCACCGCCAGCGTCCGCAATTCATCGATGTATTCCCTTTTGAACTCGAAGGGTGCATCGTCATGGAAGCGGGTGGTAACACCGACATACTTTTCCAGATCGCGAAACGAGCGCACCGCCGGATTAAGCAGCACCGCGCGGCAACCGAGGCGCTCCGCGAGGTGTGTAGCATAGAAGCCGCCCAGCGAAGAGCCGATGACAGTCAGCGCTTCCGGCGCACAATCCGCCACCAGCTTCAGAGAAAGATCGATCACCTCTTTGGGCGATGCCGGCAACAGCGGGCTGATATATTCCTCGCCCTTGCCCAGCGCCTGCATGCGTTCGCCGAGCAGGCGCGCCTTGAAAGACTGCGGGGAAGAACGAAATCCGTGCAAATACAAAATCATTGTTTCAGGCTATCCAGGATTTTCTGATGCACGCCGCCGAACGAGCCATTGCTCATCACCAGTATGTGATCGCCCGGCTGCGCTGCCTGAACGATCGCCTGCACCAGCGGCGCCAGCTCGGAGAAGGCTTGCGCGCGCGCACCCAGCGGTGCCAGCGCAGCGCCCAGGTCCCAGCCCAGCGCATCCTTGCTACCATCCTGCGCGCCGTAACCGAATACCAGGTCGGCCTGTTCCAGGCTGGCCGGCAGCGCTTCCTTCATCGTGCCCAGCTTCATGGTGTTGGAACGCGGCTCCAGCACGGCCAGTATGCGTGCCTTGCCGACCTTGCGGCGCAAGCCGCCGACCGTGGTCGCAATCGCAGTCGGATGATGCGCGAAATCGTCGTAGACCGTGATGCCCTTGACCTCGCCGCGCACTTCCATGCGCCGCTTCACATTCTGAAAGCTCGCCAGCGCGGCAATCGCCTGCGCCGGCGTCACGCCCACATGCCGCGCGGCCGCAATCGCAGCCAGCGCGTTCAGGCGGTTATGCTCGCCAGTCAGTTCCCATTGCACGGTGCCTTGCGATTCGCCGCGGAAGAACACATCGAAACTGCCGTCTTCGTGTTCTCTGAGCGACCAGTCCGAAGCGCCGCCGAATTTCTCTACACTGCTCCACGCGCCGCGATCCAGCACGCGCTCCATACTGGCTTCCGTGCCATTGACGACCAGCCTTCCCACGCCGGGGACGGTGCGCACCAGGTGATGAAACTGGGTTTCAATCGCGGTGAGATCGGGGAAAATATCGGCGTGATCGTATTCGAGATTGTTCAGGATCGCCGTCCTGGCGTGATAGTGGACGAACTTGCTGCGCTTGTCGAAGAAGGCCGTGTCGTATTCATCGGCCTCGATCACGAAGAATTCGGAAGCGGCACCGTCCCCGCTCAAACGCGCGGAGATACCGAAATTCAGCGGCACACCGCCGATCAGAAAACCGGGCGCGTAACCGGCTTCTTCCAGTATCCAGGCCAGCATGGAAGACGTCGTGGTCTTGCCATGCGTGCCGGCCACGGCCAGGACCCAGCGGCTGCGAAGTATGTGTTCGCCTATCCATTGCGGCCCTGAGGTATAAGGCAGGCCGCGATTAAGGATTTCTTCCATCAGCGGATTGCCGCGCGACACGACATTGCCCACGACGAACAGGTCCGGTTGCAGGGCCAGTTGCTCAGGCCCGAAACCTTCGATCAGTTCTATTCCCTGAGCTTGCAGTTGCGTGCTCATCGGAGGGTAAACATTGGCGTCGCAGCCGGTCACTTTGTGTCCCGCCTGTTTTGCCAGCACGGCAAGGCCACCCATAAAGGTGCCGCAAATGCCAAGGATATGAATATGCATTGTAGAATTTTGAAATCGAACACGGGGATTTTACCCGACCCGCGCCCTGTCGATGGCATCATCAGGCTCTGCCGCCCCATCATTACTGCGACTTATGACTTTCCCCCCTTCTGAATATGAATTGGTTCGAGCCGAAATCGCCGCACTTGCTGCACGCATGATCGCGGAAGACGGCACCGATTACGGCACGGCCAAGCGCAAGGCGGCACGGCAAATCCTGGGCAATGCCCGTATCAATGGCGAAGTATTGCCGGACAATGCGCAAATCGAGGAAGAGGTCAGGGTCTACAACCAGATCTTTTTCAGCGATACCCAGCCGCAAAGGTTGTTGCATTTACGCCAACTTGCTTTGAGCATCATGCTGGAACTGGAAAATTTTCAACCCTACCTGATTGGCGCAGTGCTTAACGGCACGGCCGGCGAGCATTCGGACATTTACCTCCAGCTATTTGCCGACAGTCCCAAAGACGTACAAATTTACCTTTTGAATCAAGGTGTTAATTTCGAAGTCTCCGAGACGCCCCATTTCAAGGCACGCAACGAAGCGGTGGAAACCATAAGTTTTTTGAGACAAAGGGAAGGGATTCATTTGTCTCTCTATAATAGGGACGATTTACGTGGCGCCTTAAAACCAAGCGGCCGACTGGAACGCGGGGATATTGCTGCCGTTCGCGCATTGATAGAAGGAAAAATCGAGTAATGAAAAGGAAATTTTTGCTGTGGGGAGCGGTGGCTCTGGTGTTTGCCTCTTTAGGAATAGGCGCCGGCATGAATCGCTGGCAACCCGAGCCGGCGCAGGTGGAAGCGCCTAACCAGTTGTTTGCACAGGAATTAGCCACTCTGCACGGTGAAAAACAAGCAATGGAAATCTATCGCGGCAAGCCGCTGGTAGTTAACTTCTGGGCAACCTGGTGTTCTCCCTGCGTGGAAGAAATGCCGGATCTGGAAGCCTTGCAGCAGGAACTGACGAAACAAAACAAGCAGATTATCGGTCTGGGCATCGATACGGCAGAAAAAATGCGGGACTTTGCCGAAAATTACCAGATTACCTATCCTCTTTACGTGGTCGGCGCATCGGGCGTCGAGATCTCGCGCCTGTTCGGGAATACCAGTGGCGGTTTGCCTTATACCGTGCTGATCGATGCCGAAGGCGTCACCAGGAAAACCTATATCGGCCGTCTGGATATGGAAGAACTGCGTCGGGATATCGCTGCACTTTAAGCGGTCAGCGCTCATTTTACTTGCCAATCCCCATTATTTAACGGCAAAATGCGCGCATCCTCGTCAAACGGAGTTGCATCTCGATGGCAACCAAACTGCTCCTGCTCAATGGGCCCAATCTGAACTTGCTAGGCACGCGCGAGCCTGAGATCTATGGATCAACGACCTTGGCCGATATCGAGCAGGCTGCAAGTCAGCAAGCGGCAACCGCCAAGGCACAACTGGAGTACTTTCAGAGCAATCATGAAGGCGCGTTGATCGACCGTATTCATGCAGCTCGCCAGGAAGGGGTGGATGCCATTGTCATCAACCCGGGCGGCTTGACTCATACCAGCGTGGCATTACGGGACGCTTTGGCAGGAGTAGCGATTCCTTTCATCGAGGTGCATATCTCAAATGTGCATCAACGTGAAGCTTTTCGCCATTTTTCCTATCTATCTTCCATAGCAGCCGGCGTTATCTGCGGGCTCGGGGTGGACGGTTATCGCATAGCTGTCGATTTTGCAATAAAAAAACTTTAATTTACGGCATCTTTCCTTAAATCGCTTATAATCCCGGCGATTTTCAACAAGAAAACTATTTCCTTCTGAGGCATTTTATGGATTTACGCAAACTGAAAACGCTGATCGACCTGGTCGCAGAATCGAGCATCGCGGAACTGGAGGTAACTGAGGGCGAAAGCAAAGTCCGTATCGTTAAATCCTCGCCTACTCCGCAAAACCAGGTTGTCATGATGCAGCCCTCGGCCATGCCTTATCCGGCTGCCGCGGCACCTGCAGCAGCGGCTCCAGCGGTTGCAGCTTCACCAGAAGTTCCTGCTGAGCATCAAGGCCACATCGTCAAATCTCCCATGGTCGGCACCTTCTATCGTTCCTCATCCCCGGGTGCTGCGCCTTTCGCAGAAGTAGGCGCCTCCATCAAAGCAGGCGACACCGTCTGCATTATCGAAGCGATGAAATTGCTGAACGAAATCGAAGCCGATGCTTCCGGCGTCATCAAATCCATCCTGGTTGAAAACGGCCAGCCAGTTGAGTACGGCCAGCCGCTGTTCGTGATTGGCTAAGCTGCGACCCAGCTGCGCAGCGCAGCGTAGTCGCATGACGCTCAATATTGCAATGCCTCTCCCTTTTCTCATTTATGTTTGAAAAAATCCTAATTGCTAATCGTGGCGAAATCGCGTTGCGTATACAACGCGCCTGCCGCGAGCTGGGCATCAAGACCGTGGTGGTCTATTCCGAGGCCGATCGCGAAGCAAAATACGTGAGGCTGTCCGACGAGGCTGTCTGCATCGGTCCTGCCCCGTCCGCTCAAAGCTATCTGAACATGCCGGCCATCATCAGCGCGGCGGAAGTCACGGATGCGGAAGCCATTCATCCTGGCTATGGCTTTTTGTCTGAAAATGCCGATTTCGCCGAACGCGTGGAAAAATCCGGCTTCGTCTTCATTGGTCCGCGCGCGGAATCGATCCGCATGATGGGCGACAAGGTCTCGGCCAAGCAGGCCATGATCAAGGCCAATGTACCCTGCGTACCCGGCTCCGATGGCGCGCTGCCGGACGACCCCAAAGAAATCATCCGCATCGCCCGCACCGTCGGCTATCCGGTCATCATCAAGGCCGCCGGCGGCGGCGGTGGACGCGGCATGCGCGTCGTGCACACGGAAGCGGCGTTGCTCAATGCGGTCACCATGACCAAGACGGAAGCCGGTGCCGCCTTCGGCAACCCGGAAGTCTACATGGAGAAATTCCTGGAGAATCCGCGCCATATCGAAATCCAGATACTGGCCGACGAATTCAGGAATGCCATCTGGCTGGGCGAACGCGACTGCTCGATGCAGCGCCGCCACCAGAAAGTCATCGAGGAAGCGCCAGCGCCGGGCGTGCCGCGCAAGCTGATCGAACGCATCGGCGATCGCTGCGCCGAAGCCTGCCGCAAGATGGGTTATCGCGGTGCCGGCACCTTTGAATTCCTGTATGAAAACGAGGAATTCTATTTCATCGAAATGAATACCCGCGTGCAGGTCGAACATCCGGTCACGGAAATGATCACCGGCGTGGATATCGTGCAGGAACAGATCCGTATCGCCGCCGGCGAAAAGCTGCGCTACCGCCAGCGCGACATCGAGATCAAGGGCCATGCGATCGAGTGCCGCATCAATGCGGAAGACCCGTTCAAATTTATCCCGTCTCCGGGCCGCATCCTGTCCTGGCATCCACCCGGCGGTCCCGGTGTGCGCGTGGATTCGCATGCCTACTCCGGCTACTACGTTCCGCCCACCTACGACTCCATGGTCGGCAAAGTGATCACTTATGGCGATACGCGTGACCAAGCGATTCGCCGTATGCAGATCGCGCTGTCCGAGATGGTGGTAGAGGGCATTCAGACCAATATCCCGCTGCACCGCGAACTGATGGTGGATGGCCGCTTCATTGAAGGCGGCACCAATATTCACTACCTGGAACACAAGCTGGCGGATAAACCTGACTTGCAGAAAAACCCCATACTGAGCAACAAATAAGGTTCTCTAACGGATGAGCTGGACAGAAATCGTCATCGAAGTCGCGCGCGACCACGCAGAAACCTTGTCGGATGCGTTGATGGAAGCAGGCGTGCTTTCCGTGTCCGTGGAAGATGCGGATCTCGGCACTGATGCCGAACAGCCCTTGTTCGGCGAACCCGGCATGGAACCCGAGCAGGCGGCATGGGAGCGCAGCCGCGTGGTTGCGCTGTTGCATGCCGATGAAGAACCGGCTGCCTTGCTTCAATCCGCGGCAGCCTCCGTAGGCCTGAATGCAGACGAACTGCATTACGATGTGCGCGAAGTGGAAGAACAGGATTGGGTACGTCTCACGCAATCGCAATTCGATCCCATCCAGATCGGCAAGAATATCTGGGTGGTGCCGAGCTGGCATGAGGCGCCGAATCCCGATGCGCTGATCCTGGAACTGGATCCGGGACTCGCATTCGGCACCGGCAGCCATCCCACTACCCGTCTTTGCATGGAATGGCTGGAAGCCCATGCGCCGCAAAACTTGTCAGTACTCGACTATGGTTGCGGCTCCGGCATCCTGGCGATGGTGGCGAAGAAACTGGGCGCAGCAAAAGTAATCGGCGTCGATATCGATCCGCAAGCGATAGAGTCCGCTCATTACAACAGCGAACGCAATGCCTGCGAGATTGCCTATCAACTTCCGGAAGCCTTCGCAGAAATTCATGGCAACGCGACTTTCGATGTCGTAGTCGCCAATATCCTGTCCAACCCGCTCATGCTAATGGCACCCATGCTTTCCGGCCGGGTTGCCCCGGGCGGCTCACTGGTTCTTTCCGGCGTGCTGGCACGCCAGGCAGAAGAAGTCATCGCTGCTTACGCACCGTTTCTACCCATGTCGGTGTGGGCGGAGCACGAAGGATGGGTAGCCCTGGCTGGCAAACGCGCCTCTGCTTCCGACCCAGCCGAGTAAGCCATGGCGCTTGCGACCCGCTGTCCTCACTGCGCCACTACGTTCCGGGTCGCTCACGATCAATTGAAGTTACGCGCAGGCCTGGTGCGTTGCGGCGCCTGCAAGCAGATTTTTAATGGCGTAGAAAATCTGCTGGGTCCGGACATGCCGCCGCCCAAGCCGGCCAGTGCCGTCACGCCGCCGCAGCCCCCCATAACGCCACGCACCGCACCACCCTTATCGCCGAAGCCGCACCTCAGCGTCCCCGTGACGCCCAACGCCGGCATGCCCGCCACGGCAGGAAGCGCGTCGCCCGACTCATTGCGCTTATCGCCGCCCACCACGGCCTTCCCGTCCAGCACCCTGACTCCCCCCGCAGTGCCCGACGAAGCTGACAAGGATGTCGATCCGCTCACGCGCATGACGCTGATGGACTTCACCTTCTTCGAAGAAGGCCAGGCGCCGATCGAGCGCCGCGAGGGCACATTGGAAGGCGCCATGACGCGCGTCGCTTCCGATACCGAAGCGCCGGATGAAATCGAACAAGCGATAGAAGACCTGAAGAGCCGGCCATGGCGCGATGAACATGCGCGTGCGGCGACGGAAAAGACCAAGCGCGCAGCGGATGACGATAAGGATGAACCAGGCTTCGTTAAAAATGCGCGCAGGCGGCAGAAAGTCGGAGGCACCCTGAAATGGGTATATGGCCTGGGCAGCTTTTTGCTGGTGCTGGCATTGGCAGGCCAGTTGGCCTACAGCTTTCGCGATCAGCTGGCTCAGCGCGTGCCGCAGTCCGCGCCCTATTTGCAGCAGGCATGCGCCTATCTGGGATGCAGCATCGCTTATCCCGCCCCCATCAATTCCCTGGCGATCGAATCCAGTGAATTGCAGGCGATTCCGGCGCAAGCCAACACCTTCCTGCTGCGCGTATTGCTGCGCAACCGCTACGATACGACGGTGACATGGCCGCACCTGGAATTGACCTTGAACGACGGCGACGAAAAACCGGTAGCAAGACGCAGCTTTACGCCGGCCGACTATCTGCCGGCGGCCGATCAGGTTCAGGCAGGCTTTGCCGCACAAACCGAGCAGGCCGTCGCCTTGCGTTTCGTGCTGGAGAATGAAAAGGCTTCGGGATTTCAGGTTTATCTTTTCTATCCTTGATGCCTGACACCTGATCCGCGCTCGCCCTCAATGCCGGGATACTGTCTTACTATCATCCCGGCGTATGATGATGACTTTTTTATCCTTGATTTTTACAACTTATGAATCCGTCCCTGATTTGCGGCTCACTGGCCTTCGACACCATCATGTCTTTCGGCGGCCGCTTTTCCGAAGCGCTGCTGGCTGACCAGTTACACAAGATTAATGTCGCCTTCCTGGTGCCGGGCCTGCGCCGCGAATTCGGCGGCACTGCCGGCAATATCGCTTACAACCTGAAATTGCTCAACGGCGAACCGCTCATCATGGCCACACTGGGACAGGACGGCAGCCCCTATCTCGATCGCCTTGAAGCGCAAGGCATCACCAGGCGCTGCATACGCACGATAGAGGATGCGTACACCGCGCAAGCCTTCATCACCACCGATGCCGACAGCAATCAGATCACCGCTTTCCATCCGGGAGCAATGACCATGTCCCATCGCAATCGCGTGACGGATGCCGGCAAGGTCGGCATTGCCATCGTCGCGCCCGATGGCCGCGACGGCATGGTGCAGCATGCTCAGGATTGCGCCGAGGCCGGCATTCCCTTCATCTTCGATCCGGGCCAGGGCTTGCCGATGTTTAACGGCGATGAACTGAAGCGCTTCATATCGCTGGCCACCTATGTGGCAGTGAATGATTACGAGGGTGAACTCTTGACCGAGCGCACCGGCTGGTCGCTGGAAGAGATCGCCAAGCATGTGTCGGCGCTTGTCGTCACCCGCGGCGAGCAAGGCGCGCATATTTTCGTCAAGGGCGAGCAGATCGACATACCCTGCGTCGCCGCCGAACGTATCGTGGACCCCACCGGTTGCGGCGACGCCTTCCGCGCCGGCATGCTGTATGGCCTGAGCAAGGAGCTGGACTGGGTTACCACCGGCCGGCTTGCCAGTCTGATGGGCGCAATCAAAATCGCCCACCAGGGTGGCCAGAATCATACGACGACGCTGGCGGAAATCGAGGATCGCTTCCAGCAGGCATTCGGCTATCGCTTCAGCTAAGCAATCCCGCTCGGTACGCGATCTGAGATCCGCCCAATAAAAAAGCCTGCCGCGTTCAGCGAGCAGGCTTTTTTGTTACGCCGCAGTTCGTCACAACATCATCTGCACCAGGCCGCGATCAAACGCATACATCACGATACGCAGCAGCACAAAAGCCACCAGCGGCGATAGATCGATGCCGCCCAGGGATGGCATGAAGCGGCGGATGGGGCGCAATATGGGATCGGTGAGCGCACGGATCAGCGGCGCCATCGGCGCATGCGGATTGATCCAGGAAAGCACCACGTCGATCAGAAGCAAGCCCATCAAGCCATAAATAATCCAGTGCACCAGCTTGACGAGTGCCAGCAGAAAAATTGCGCCGATAGAAACCGGAAAACCGGGACCGAAGAATGCCAGCGCCGTCAGAGCCAGGGCCACCAGATAAGCAGCAATCAGGCTCGCCCAATCGTAACCGCCGCTGCCGGGAACGATTTTTCGCAAGGGTTTGACCAACCAGTCGCTCAGCACAAAAATGAAGTTGGCAATCGGCGCCGGTGGGCGCACGCGCGTGACCTGCATCCAGAAACGAATCAACAAAATGGTTGCCAGCACAGCTGCCGCGGTCTCGGCGATCAGCATGAATATGTCGTACAGCACGAAGGAATCCTCCCAATAAAAAACCCGCCGTACAGCATAATGCCATACAGCGGGTGCTTTGCCTGATATGCATCAGGCGGCGACCGCAAAATTACGGACGGGCGCCGGTCGGGAAAGGCCAGGCAGCTGCCGGATTGAGGACAGTCTTTACCTCTGGAGCAGCGGCGGCAGCGGCAGGCTTTGCAGCCGGCTTTTTGGCTACAGCTTTTTTCGCCACTGGCTTTTTGGCTACGACTTTCTTCGCTACCGGCTTTTTGGCTGCAGCTTTTTTAGCTACTGGCTTCTTGGCTGCGGCTTTCTTCACTACCGGCTTTTTGGCTGCAGCTTTTTTAGCTACTGGCTT
>JAFAGG010000067.1 GCA_023422955.1 Pseudomonadota bacterium
CACGGCGGCATCCTGGCGCGCCGCGATTTCGCCGAGCATCAGGCCGCCTTGCAGCAGCACGATATTCCGACCATCGACATGGTGGTGGTGAACCTATATCCGTTCCAGCAAACGGTGGCCAAGGATGAATGCCCGCTGGAAGATGCGATCGAAAACATCGACATCGGCGGCCCCGCCATGCTGCGTTCATCCGCCAAGAATCACAAGGACGTGGTGGTGATCTGCGACCCCAGCGATTACGAGCGCGTGCTGGGCGAGATGAAGGCAGCGCAAGGCGACGTCAGTTACGAAACCCGTTTTGCGCTGGCGATGAAAGTGTTTGCGCATACCGCGCAGTACGACGGCGCGATTACCAATTATTTCACTTCGCTGGGTGAAGACAAGCAGCATGCGACCCGCAGCGCTTATCCGGCGACGCTGAACCTGCATTTTGAAAAAGTGCAGGAAATGCGCTACGGCGAAAATCCGCACCAGTTCGCGGCTTTTTACCGCGACATGCAGTCTTTCGACGGCGCGCTGGCCAATTACCGCCAGCTGCAGGGCAAGGAACTGTCGTACAACAATATCGGCGATGCCGATGCCGCGTGGGAATGCGTGAAGACTTTCGACGGGCCGGCCTGCGTGATCATCAAGCATGCCAATCCCTGCGGCGTGGCGGTTGCAGCGTCGCCGCTGGAGGCTTATCAGAAAGCCTTCCAGACCGATTCCACTTCCGCGTTCGGCGGCATCATTGCCTTTAATCGTGAAATGGATGGCGCTGCGGCGCAAGCCGTTGCCAAGCAGTTTGTCGAAGTGCTGATCGCGCCGTCCTTCAGCGCTGAAGCAAAACAGATTTTTGCCGGCAAGCAGAACGTGCGCTTGCTGGAAATCCCATTGGGCCAAGGCTTGAACGCTTACGATGTGAAGCGCGTAGGCGGTGGTTTGCTGGTGCAGTCGCCGGACGCGAAGAACGTGCAGGTGCCGGAACTGAAGGTGGTCAGCAAGAAGCAGCCGACGCCGACTGAGTTGCAGGACCTGATGTTTGCGTGGCGCGTGGCGAAGTTCGTGAAATCGAATGCCATCGTCTTTTGCGGCAATGGCATGACGCTGGGTGTCGGTGCCGGCCAGATGAGTCGCATCGATTCCGCGCGCATCGCGACTATCAAGGCGCAGAATGCCAGCCTGTCGCTGACAGGTTCAGCAGTGGCCTCCGATGCCTTCTTCCCGTTCCGCGACGGACTGGATGTAGTGGTGGAAGCCGGTGCGACTGCGGTGATTCATCCCGGCGGCTCGGTGCGCGACCAGGAAGTGATTGATGCAGCTGATGAGCATGGTATCGTGATGCTGTTGACCGGCACGCGGCATTTCCGGCATTGAAGCAACGAATCATCCCTGAGATGTCCGCGCGTTTCATACTCCTTCGCCTTGATGGGGAGGAGTGTTCTCTTTCCTGCTGGAACAGGGCATGAAAATATTAGGCATAGACCCCGGCTTGCGGATCACCGGATTCGGCGTGATCCACAAACAGGGCAACCAGCTCAGCTACACCGCGTCCGGCACGATACGCACGCCCGACGGAGATTTGCCGCAGCGCTTGAAAACCATCCTGGCCGGCGTATCGGAAGTCATACGCACTTATCAGCCCGACTGCGCTGCGGTTGAAAAAGTCTTCGTCAACGTGAATCCCCAATCCACGCTATTGCTGGGGCAGGCGCGCGGCGCGGCGATATGCGCGCTGGTGAATGCGGATCTGCTGGTGGCCGAGTACACCGCGCTGCAGGTCAAGCAGGCGGTAGTGGGTCATGGCAAGGCGCAAAAGCAGCAGGTGCAGGAAATGGTTCAGCGATTGTTGCTGCTGTCCGGCACGCCCGGCACCGATGCCGCCGATGCATTGGGTGTGGCGATCTGTCATGCGCACAGCAAGGATGTGCTGACGCATCTCGGCGCACTGGCGCCGAAGCTGGGGAAAAAAGGATTGCGGGTGCGGGCGGGGCGCCTGATCGCTTAGTGAAGAAGGCTTGCAGTCAGGCGAGTTGCTCTTCCTTGCGCGCCGCGACTTCAAACACGTTATGCCAATAGGCATCCTTGCCGCGCAGCGCCGCCCATAGGCTGGCTCCCAGGTAGACAAAAGGGAACAGAAATCCCCACTGCGCTGCCTGGCGCACATGGACCAGTTCATGAACCAGGATGCGCGGCGTCAGTCCACGGCTTTCGCCTATGACCACATGACCTATTGCCATCGCCACCATGGGGCCGAAAGGATGACGACGCAGCACATGGTCGGCGACCGGGCCAATTACCAGCAGTGCCGGCATCTTGCCCACCACCAGGCGCAGTTCACCTTTCCACAGCAGCACCGGCAGCGCCAGCAGCAACCCGCACAGGGTCAGCGGCAACGCCCACAGGATACCGAAGCCGGTTTTGCACCAGCGCATCATCCTTCGCAGCCTTGACACCGGCTGTGCGGAACCGGACAGCGATTCGGCAGCGGGTTGTCCTGTATGATTCATGTCATTAACATTAAACGAAGCCACCATGATAGGCCGCATTTCCGGGATTTTACTTGAGAAAAATCCACCTCATCTGTTAGTCGATTGTCACGGCGTCGGTTATGAAATCGATGTGCCCATGAGCACCTTCTACAATCTGCCCGCCCTGGGCGAGAAAGTCGTGCTGCTCACCCATCTGGCGGTACGCGAAGATGCGCACCTGCTATTCGGTTTCGGCAGTACTGAAGAGCGTGACGTTTTCAAGCAGCTTATCAAGATATCCGGCGTCGGTGCACGTACTGCGCTGGCCATCTTGTCGGGCATGTCGGTCAATGATCTGGCCAATGCCGTGACCTTGCAAGAGGCCGGCCGCCTGACAAAAGTTCCGGGCATCGGCAAGAAGACTGCCGAGCGACTGCTGCTGGAATTGAAGGGTAAACTGGGCGCGGACCTGGGGGCAGCAGGCGCGGCCGCCGTAGGCGATGCCAGTACCGATATCCTGAACGCCCTGCTGGCGCTGGGTTATTCCGACAAGGAAGCCATGCTCGCCCTGAAGCAGGTCCCGGCCGGCAGCGATGTGTCCAGTGGCATCAAGCTTGCATTGAAAGCACTTTCGAAAGGCTAGCGCCTGACTTGGTTCGGCGCTTGAATTCATCATGAGTATCCAGACAGACAATTTCACCGAACAGCGCATCATTGCCGCCACGCCTGCCTCGCCCAACGAGGAGGCGATAGAGCGCGCGCTGCGGCCCAAGCACCTGGACGAATACGTCGGCCAGGAAAAAATTCGTGGTCAGCTGGAGATCTTCATCACCGCAGCGCGCAAGCGCGGCGAAGCGCTGGATCACACGCTCTTGTTCGGCCCGCCCGGCTTGGGCAAGACCACGCTGGCGCACATCATTGCGCGCGAAATGGGTGTGAACCTGCGCCAGACTTCCGGGCCAGTGCTGGAACGAGCGGGCGACCTGGCCGCCTTGCTGACCAACCTCGAAGCCAACGATGTGCTGTTCATCGACGAGATTCATCGCCTGTCGCCGGTGGTGGAGGAAATCCTGTATCCGGCGCTGGAGGATTATCAGATCGACATCATGATCGGCGAAGGACCTGCTGCGCGTTCGGTGCGGCTGGATCTGCAGCCTTTCACGCTGGTGGGCGCCACCACGCGCGCTGGCATGCTGACCAATCCGTTGCGCGACCGCTTCGGTATCGTCGCGCGCCTGGAGTTCTACGATCCGCCGCAACTGGCGCGCATCGTGACGCGCAGTGCCGGTCTGCTCAATGCCGGCATCGATGACGAAGGAGCGCTGGAAATCGCCCGCCGCAGCCGCGGCACGCCGCGTATCGCTAACCGCCTGCTGCGCCGTGTGCGCGATTATGCGGAAGTGAAGGGCGATGGCCGTATCACCAAGGACATGGCCGATGCCGCGCTGAAAATGCTGGACGTGGACCCGGTCGGTTTCGATGTGATGGATAGAAAACTGCTGGAAGCCGTGCTGTTCAAGTTCAATGGCGGACCGGTCGGGCTGGACAACCTGGCAGCGGCCATCGGCGAAGAGCGCGACACCATCGAGGATGTGCTGGAACCTTACCTGATCCAGCAGGGCTTTTTGCAGCGCACGCCGCGCGGCCGGGTGGCAACACCGACTGCTTATACGCATTTCGGCATTACTGCGCCGAATACCGGCGCAAGCGGCGATCTCTGGACTGGCGGCGGTAAATAAGCTGTTTCCAGCATCTTGCCATCCCGTCAAAGCTGGCTTGCCTGAATAAGAACGCTCGCGGATAATCGCCTTTACTCCTTAATAGAAAAGGCTATGCTTCCGCTCGTTCAAGCCACTACCCATGCGCGGCAACTGCTCGATGCGCGCGCTCGCAGCATCCCCGTTCCCCGTCTGACTGCCACTCATCCTTTAAGCCTGGAAGAAGGCTATCGCATCGCAGATGAAATCCTGCGTTTGCGACAGGAGCAGGGAGAAGTGCTGGCAGGGCGCAAGCTGGGATTCACCAACCGCAAGACCTGGGAGAGCGCCGGCGTGACCGGTCCTTTCTGGTCGCCGCTGTTCGACACCACGATACGTTATGCGCACAATAGCCAGGGCAGGCAATGCCTGGAAGGCGCGATGCAGCCGCGCATAGAACCGGAAATCATACTCAAGCTGAGCCATGCGCCGGAACCGGATGCGACACTGGCCAGTATCGCGAATTGCATAGAATGGGTGGCGGCAGGATTCGAAATCGTCTGCTGTCCTTTCGCGGAATGGGATTTCACGGCAGCAGAGGCGATCGCTGCCTACGGCGTGCACGGCACCCTGATCATCGGTGAGCCGGCAATGCTGTCAAAAGCCAGCCGGCGCAACCTGGCGGCGGTACTGGCCAATACTTCGGTATCGCTTTCCAGTACCGGCTCGGAGCAGGAGGTATTGCGGGCCGCAGGCTTCGGCAGCACAGTGCTGGATAGTCCGGTGCATGCCTTGCTGGCGTTGCACCAGTTGCTGCAGCAGAATCCGCAGTGGCCTCAGCTTGCAGTGGGAGAAGTGATTGCGACCGGTACGCTGACCGAAGCCTTTCCGATCGCGGCAGGGGAAACCTGGACCACGGCCTTTGCCGGCAGCCTGATTCTGCCGGGCTTGTCGGTGGCGTTTATCTGACGCAAAAAAGATCGGGTCAATAAAAAACGGGAAGCTTGCGCTTCCCGTTCTTATTCTTTACTGCTGATTTTATGCCGCCGGCAGCTTGCCGAGCTGATCGCGCAGCTTGTCCAGCGTGGCGCTGAAGTTCGCCACCCTTTCCTTTTCCTGCGCCACCACGTTAGCGGGCGCGCGGGCGACGAAGCTTTCATTCGACAGCTTGGCATTGGCTTTACCGATTTCGCCTTCCAGCCTCGCGACTTCCTTGGACAGGCGCTCGCGTTCTGCTGCGACGTCGATTTCCACCTTCAGCATCAGGCGCGCGGTGCCAACCACGGATACCGGTGCCGGCGACTGCGGCAAGGTGGGCAATACCTGCACGTCGGCGAGCTTGGCCAGTGCCTGCAGATAAGGCGCGAAAGCCTGCAACTGTGCCTGCTCTTCGGCGCTTGTGCCTTCCATCAACAGCGGCACGCGCTGGGCCGGCGACAATTGCATCTCGCCGCGCAGGTTGCGGCAGGCATCGGTCAGCGCTTTCAGTTGCGCCATCCAGGCTTCCGCCTGCTCATCGATCTTCTGCAATTGCGGCAGCGGATAAGGCTGGCGCATGATGGAGTCGCCGGCAGCATCGACTTTCACATCCGTCATCGGCGCGACCGTCTGCCACAGTTGTTCCGTGATGAAGGGCAGGAGCGGATGGGCCAGGCGCAGCGTGGTTTCCAGCACGCGCAGCAAGGTCCGGCGTGTCGCGCGTTGTTGCGCATCAGTGCCCTGCTGAATCTGCACCTTGGCGACTTCCAGGTACCAGTCGCAGTATTCATCCCACACGAACTTGTAGATGGCCGAGGCGATATTGTCGAAGCGGTAGTCGGCAAAACCTTTCTCCACTTCGGCGGTGGTGCGCTGCAGCAGCGAGACGATCCAGCGGTCGGCCGGCGAGTAATCGGTGTAACCATCAGGTGCGCAATCGCCGGGCGCGCACGGTCCGGGTTTGCCGAAGCCGCAATCCTGATCCTGGGTATTCATCAGCACGAAGCGCGTCGCATTCCACAGCTTGTTGCAGAAGTTGCGATAGCCTTCGCAGCGGCCCAGGTCGAAGTTGATGTTGCGGCCCAGCGAGGCATAACTCGCCATGGTGAAGCGCAGCGCGTCAGTGCCGTAAGCAGGAATGCCGCTGGCGAATTCCTTGCGGGTCGCCTTGGCGATGCTGTCGGCTTGTTTAGGATTCATCAGGCCGACGGTGCGTTTGCCAACCAGCGATTCGACATCGATGCCATCGATCAAATCGATCGGGTCCAGCGTATTGCCCTTGGACTTGGACATTTTCTGGCCGCTGGAGTCTCGCACCAGGCCGTGCACGTACACATGCTCGAACGGCACCTTGCCGGTGAAGTGCGTGGTCATCATGACCATGCGCGCGACCCAGAAGAAGATGATGTCGAAACCGGTGACTAACACAGTCGAAGGCAGGAACATCTTGTAGTCCGGCGTTTCTTCCGGCCAGCCCAGCGACGAGAAGGGAACCAGCGCCGAGGAGAACCAGGTGTCCAGTACGTCGGCATCGCGCCTGATGGCTTTGCCGCCGGCCTGCTGCCTGGCGTCTTCTTCATTGCGCGCGACGTAGATCTTGCCTTCGTCGTCGTACCACGCAGGGATTTGATGGCCCCACCACAACTGGCGCGAAATGCACCAATCTTGAATGTTATTCAGCCACTGGTTGTAGGTGGTGGTCCAGTTCTCAGGGATGAACTTGATCTCGCCGCCAGCGACTTTTTCCAGCGCGACTTCGGCAATCGACTTGCCGGGGAAGTGCGTGCCGAATTTTTCACCCTCGGGAGCGGGTTTGCTCATCGCGACAAACCACTGGTCCGTCAGCATAGGCTCGATCACGACACCGGTACGGTCACCGCGCGGCACCATCAGCTTGTGCGGCTTTACCGATTCAAGCAGACTCAAAGCATCAAGATCGGCAACGATCTGCTTACGCGCTTCGTAGCGATCCAGTCCCTGATACTTGGCGGGCGCGTTGTCGTTGATCTTCGCGTCTAGCGTGAAGATATTAATCTGTGGCATGTTGTGACGCTGACCGACCGCATAGTCGTTGAAGTCATGCGCCGGCGTGATCTTCACGCAACCGGTACCGAATTCCTTGTCGACGTAGGAGTCGGCAATCACGGGAATTTCGCGATCGGTCAGTGGCAGCTTGAGCATCTTGCCGACCAGGTGCTGGTAACGCTCATCGGTAGGGTCGACCGCTACCGCTACGTCACCCAGCATGGTTTCCGGGCGCGTGGTGGCAACCGTGAGATGACCCGAGCCGTCCGCCAAGGGATAGCGCAGGTGCCACATGTGGCCGTCTTCTTCTTCCGAGATGACTTCGAGGTCGGATACGGCGGTGCCGAGAACCGGGTCCCAGTTCACCAGGCGCTTGCCGCGGTAGATCAGGCCTTGTTCATACAGGCGCACGAAAACTTCGACCACGGCCTTGGACATTTTTTCGTCCATCGTGAAGTATTCGCGGCTCCAGTCGGTGGACGCGCCCATGCGGCGCATCTGGCCGGTGATGGTGGAACCGGAATGTTCTTTCCACTCCCATACTTTTTCCAGGAATTTCTCGCGGCCCAGGTCATGGCGCGAAATTTTTTGCGCATCGAGCTGGCGCTCGACCACGATCTGGGTCGCAATGCCGGCATGGTCGGTGCCGGGAATCCAGGCGGTGTTGTGGCCGCGCATGCGGTAATAGCGAGTCAGGCCATCCATGATGGTCTGGTTGAATGCATGGCCCATGTGCAGCGTGCCGGTGACATTGGGCGGCGGCAATTGTATGCAGAATGCCGGCTTGCCGGACTCCGTGGTGGCGCGGTAATAGCCGCGCTGCTCCCATTCGCTGCGCCAGTATTTTTCTATTTCGGCTGGCTCGAAGGACTTCGCTAATTCCATGATCTGACTCGATTTGTTTCCAAACCGGGCATTATAAAGGAGGCAGGGGTGACATTACGGTGCAAACGCGTATAATCGGCCGCATATCAATTTATCCATGCCTGTTTGCTACGCCGATGTGCGCGTAAAAAGCAGGATTCCGATTCCTTCGGGAAGTGGAATGGAAAACCTCCCGGTTTTTCATGCGGATAAATAGATAACGCTAGGGGTCCTGGCTGCAGCAGTAAGCAGCCGGGTGAGAGATACCCTTGAACCTGATCTGGATAATGCCAGCGAAGGGAAGCTATATGGGAGCACTCCCATGCATGGTTCCTTCGCGGCTTTTATGGAAGGAAAGCCATGAATGCCAACCCGAAATTCCTTGCCGCTACCGCGCAAGTTGACGAAGCAGCCATACAGCCGCTGCCGAATTCCCGCAAAGTTTATGTAGAAGGCTCGCGCCCGGATATTCGCGTTCCCATGCGCGAAATCACGCAAAGCGATACGCCCGCATCGATGGGCGCGGAACCCAATCCGCCGATCTACGTGTACGACTGCTCCGGTCCTTACACCGATCCGAATGCGAAGATCGATATCCGTTCCGGTCTTGCCGCGCTGCGCGCCAACTGGATCGCCGAGCGCGACGATACCGAAGAGTTGCCGGGCCCGACCTCCCAGTACGGCATCGAGCGGCTGAACGATCCTCAACTGGCCGAGCTGCGCTTCAACCTGCACCGCAAGCCGCGCCGCGCGAAAGCCGGCAAGAACGTGACGCAGATGCACTATGCGCGCCAGGGCATCATCACGCCGGAAATGGAATTCATCGCGATCCGCGAAAACCTGCGCCGCAAGGAATATGCGGAAAGCCTGAAGGCAGCTGGTCCGACCGGCCAGAAGATGGCGGAAATGATGCTGCGCCAGCATCCGGGTCAGCATTTCGGCGCGTCGATTCCCGAAGAAATTACGCCGGAATTCGTGCGCAGCGAAATCGCTCGCGGCCGCGCCATCATCCCCAACAACATCAATCACCCGGAATCCGAGCCGATGATCATCGGCCGCAATTTCCTGGTGAAGATCAACGCCAACATCGGCAACTCGGCCGTGACGTCTTCCATCGGCGAAGAAGTCGAAAAGATGACCTGGTCGATTCGCTGGGGCGGCGACACCGTGATGGATCTGTCCACCGGCAAGCACATCCATGAAACCCGCGAATGGATCATCCGCAACTCGCCGGTACCTATCGGCACCGTGCCTATTTATCAGGCACTGGAAAAGGTCAACGGCAAGGCTGAAGACCTGACCTGGGAAATCTTCCGCGACACCTTGATTGAGCAGGCAGAGCAGGGCGTGGACTATTTCACCATTCACGCCGGCGTGCTGCTGCGTTATGTGCCGCTGACGGCCAAGCGCATGACGGGCATCGTGTCGCGCGGCGGTTCCATCATGGCGAAATGGTGTCTCGCGCATCACAAGGAATCCTTCCTGTACACGCATTTCGAAGACATCTGCGAAATCATGAAGCAGTATGACGTGGCCTTCTCGCTGGGCGACGGCCTGCGTCCGGGCTCTATCTACGACGCGAATGATGAAGCGCAGCTGGGCGAATTGAAAACGCTGGGCGAACTCACGCAAATCGCGTGGAAGCATGATGTGCAGGTAATGATCGAAGGCCCCGGCCACGTGCCGATGCAGCTGATCAAGGAAAACATGGATCTGCAATTGGAACAGTGCCACGAAGCGCCGTTCTACACGCTAGGACCCTTGACCACCGACATTGCACCCGGTTACGACCACATCACCTCCGGCATCGGCGCCGCGCAGATCGGCTGGTACGGCACTGCGATGCTGTGCTACGTGACGCCCAAGGAACATCTGGGTCTGCCTAACAAGGCCGACGTGAAAGAAGGTATCATCACCTACAAGCTGGCGGCACATGCTGCCGACTTGGCGAAAGGTCATCCCGGCGCGCAGATCCGCGACAACGCGCTGTCCAAGGCACGTTTCGAATTCCGCTGGGAAGACCAGTTCAACATCGGTCTGGACCCGGACAAGGCACGTGAATTCCACGACGAAACCTTGCCCAAGGATTCCGCCAAGGTGGCGCACTTCTGTTCCATGTGCGGCCCTCACTTCTGCTCGATGAAGATCACCCAGGACGTACGCGAATATGCGGCGAAGCAGGGTATTTCCGAAATCGATGCGCTCAAGCAGGGCATGGAAGTGAAGGCGGTGGAATTCGTGAAGAAGGGCGCCGAGATCTACAGTAAACAGTAAATCGTGATTTTTATATGGCTGCATTCGATATTGAACTTAATGGCGAGTCTTACCGGCTGGAACAGGCCACTACCTTGCAGGACCTGGTAGCGGCGCTGGATCTGGCCGGCAAGGCCCTGGCAGTGGCGGTGAACCGGCAGGTCGTGCCGCGTCAGCGCTGGAACGAGCATGCGCTGCAGGCGGCTGACAAGGTTGATATCGTCCGTGCCATAGGCGGAGGTTGAACAAGAAGGGCAGACAAGGTCTGCCCTTTTTCCCTCTCTGGAGAACTATATGAATGTAAAAGACAATCTTGCAGCAACAGATGGCGGTCTGACGATCGCCGGCAAAACCTATCGCTCGCGCCTCTTGGTCGGCAGCGGCAAGTACAAGGACCTGGAACAGACGCGCCTGGCGACGGAAGCCTCCGGTGCCGAAATCATCACGGTGGCGATACGCCGCGTGAATATCGGCCAGGATCCGAAAGCGCCGAACCTGCTGGAAGTGGTGCCGCCTTCGCAGTACACCATCCTGCCGAACTCGGCCGGCTGCTACAACGCCGATGATGCGGTGTATACCTTGCAACTGGGACGTGAGCTGCTGAATGGGCACAAGCTGTGCAAGTTGGAAGTGCTGGGCGACGAAAAGACGCTGTTTCCCAACATGCCGGAAACTCTCAAAGCTGCTGAAAAATTAGTCAAAGATGGTTTCGATGTGATGGTGTACTGCAGCGACGATCCCATCCAGGCTCGCATCCTGGAAGAAATCGGCTGCGTGGCAGTGATGCCGCTGGCTTCCCTGATTGGCTCCGGCATGGGCATCCTTAATCCCTGGAACCTGTCGCTGATCATCGAACAGGCCAAGGTGCCGGTGTTAGTTGATGCCGGTGTCGGTACCGCGTCGGATGCGGCGATTGCGATGGAACTGGGTTGCGATGGCGTGCTGATGAATACCGCGATCGCCGGTGCGCAGGATCCTATCCGCATGGCGCGCGCGATGAAGCTGGCGGTCGAAGCGGGCCGCGAAGCCTATCTGGCAGGCCGCATTCCGAGAAAGTTTATCGCTTCGCCCTCGTCGCCGATGGCGGGCCGCGTCGTCGGATGATGAAACCTGCCGTACTGGTATTTGCCGGCGCGGACCCCGGCGGAGGTGCCGGCATACAGGCCGACAACCAAGCCATCGCCGCACTCGGCGCTCATCCGCTGACGGTCATTACCGCGTTGACGGTGCAGGACAACGACCGCGTGTTCTCGGTGCATCCGGTTTCCGCTGAACTCTTGCGCCAGCAGGCGCAGGCGCTGATCAACAAGATCCCGGTGGCTGCTATAAAAATAGGCATAGTCGCTCATGCCGACAATGCCCAGGCCATCGCGGACATCATTAAAGCGCTGCGCCGGAAACAAACGCATCTGCCGGTCGTGCTGGACCCGGTGCTGGGCAGCGGCCATGGCGATAGCCTGGCGGTTGGCAATGCGGTGAAGGCCTTGTCACCCTTGTTCGAACTGGCGACGCTGATCACGCCGAATCTGCCCGAAGCGCAGGCCTTGTGCGATGGCGAGCGCCGTGCCGAGAATCAGGTCGAACAGTTGCAGCGTCTCGGATGCGAGCAGGTGCTGATCAAGGGCGGGCATGGTGCGCCGGAGGGCAATGTCGTCAATACCTGGCATGCAGCTACGCAGAGCCGCAGCTGGAGCTGGCCGCGCCTGCCCGGTGGCTTTCATGGCAGCGGCTGCACGCTGGCTTCCGCGATTGCTTCGCTGTTGGCGCAGGGCCTGAGCATGGAAGAAGCACTGGATGAAGGACAGATTTATACGCAGCGCGCATTGGAGCGCGCTTATGCAATTGCAGACGGGCAGTTGATGCCGAATCGATTTGGAGCAATGAAGGAATGAATATGAAGGGTTTGTATATCGTCACGCCCGACTGGGATGACACGGACAAAATGGTGGCAGCGACCGAAGCGGCCTTGAAGGGCGGTGTGGCGCTGGTGCAGTACCGGCACAAGACCGCGACGCCGGAGTTGCGCAAGGAGCAGGCCAGCCGCTTGCTGGCGCTGTGCCGTCAATACGATCGCCCGTTCATCATCAACGACTTCATCGAGCTTTGCCTGGAACTGGATGCCGATGGTATTCATGTCGGCGGCACCGATGCGCCGGTGGCGGAAGTGAGAAAGCTGATTGGCCCGGAGAAGATACTCGGCGCTTCCTGCTACGGCAGCATGGAAATGGCGCAACAGGCTCAGGAGGCAGGTGCCAGTTATGTCGCGTTTGGCGGCTTTTATCCGTCGCGTGTGAAAAAGTATGAAGTGACCACGCCGGTCGATATCATCACCCGCGCCAAAGCGCAGCTGACGGTGCCGGTAGTGGTGATCGGCGGCATGACGCAGGAGAATTCCGTTCCCCTGATCAAGGAGGGCACCGACATGGTGGCGGCGATCAGCAGCGTTTACATGACCGATGATCCGCAAGCCTCGGCGCAGGCTTTTGCCGAGCTATTCCGATAATCAGTCGCCGGTCGGCGCAATGTGGAATTCCCGCACCTTCTCCATCTTGCGCATCGCGTCGGCCAGCCTGACGACATTGTCGGGGCGGGAAGACTTGATCACCGTGCGATATTCGAAGTGCATACCCTCGTTGAGGACACGGTAACTAAGGCTGGCAATCGAAAAACCGTATTCCTTCAGCATCGCACGCAGCGCAGCTTCCGGCATCGCATCATCGCGGGGGAAGGAAACGGTGTAATGCGAAAAATGCTGGGCTGGCATGCGATCTTCGATATAACGGAAAACCGACAGGATGCCGAAGGCCAGCACGCTCGCCATGATCGCGGGAAAATAAAAGCCTATGCCGATCAGGATGCCGATGGCCGAGGTAATCCAGATCGACGCAGACGTGGTCAGGCCGCGCACGCTGAAATTCTCGCGATAAATCACGCCCGCGCCCAGGAAGCCTATGCCGGTCATGATGCCTTGCGCCATGCGCGTGGGGTCGAGCTGGGTGATGTTCTCCATCGAGCCCGGCAGCCATTTTTGCTGGTACACCGACACCAGCATCAAGAGGCTGGATGACAGGCAGACCAGCGCATGCGTGCGAAAGCCGGCCGGGCGCCCATGGAAGCTGCGCTCCAGTCCTATGATGCCGCCTACTACCACCGAGATCAGCAAATGCAGGGTGATAGTGAAATAATCCGGGTCGATATCCATCATCCGCGTCAGGTCCGCCTGATTGAATCTCAAGTATGGTGTCGCCCGGGAAGTGCTGATTTGTCACGACGCAAGACTTTCCGCCATTCGGGCGGGCTGGGGGCAGGCTGGCTTATTTCTGCGATGGTCAGGGCTGCTTGCCCGGCTATAATCGCAGGATGCAAAATCTTCTTCTCCATCTCAATCCGGAACAATTGGCGGCGGTCACGCTGCCGTCTCAATCCGCATTGATCCTGGCGGGCGCCGGTTCCGGCAAGACCCGCGTGCTGACTACCCGCATCGCTTGGCTGATCCAGACCGGCCAGATCTCTCCGGCAGGCCTGCTGGCGGTTACCTTTACCAACAAGGCCGCCAAGGAAATGCTGGCGCGCTTATCGGCCATGTTGCCCATCAATACCCGCGGCATGTGGGTCGGCACCTTCCACGGCTTGAGCAATCGCCTGCTGCGCGCGCATTACCGCGATGCGGCCTTGCCCCAGACCTTCCAGATACTGGATAGCCAGGATCAGCTGTCGGCCATCAAGCGCTTGCTGAAAGCCCTGAATGTGGATGACGAAAAATACCCGCCGCGCAACCTGATGTATTTCATCAATGGTGCCAAGGATCAGGGGCTGCGTTCGCACGAGGTCGAGGTACATGACGATTACAACCGCAAGTTCGTCGAATTGTATGCGGCCTACGAAGACCAGTGCCAGCGCGAAGGCGTGGTGGATTTCGCGGAACTGCTGCTGCGCACCTATGAACTGCTGACCCGCAACCAGCCCTTGCGCGAGCATTACCAGGCGCGTTTCCGCCATATCCTGGTGGATGAGTTCCAGGACACCAACGACTTGCAGTACAAGTGGCTGAAGCTGATGGCGGGGCAGCACAATGCCGTGTTTGCCGTGGGCGACGACGATCAGAGCATCTATGCGTTTCGTGGTGCGAATGTCGGCAACATGTCGGCCTTCGAGCGTGAATTCAAGGTGCAGAACCTGATCAAGCTGGAGCAGAATTACCGCTCGCATGCGCATATTCTCGATGCGGCCAATACGCTGATCGCCAATAACAGCCGTCGCCTTGGCAAGAATCTGCGTACCGATGCCGGTCATGGAGAACCGGTGCGGGTGTACGAATCCAGCAGCGATATCCAGGAAGCAAACTGGATCATCGAGCAGATCAAGGCGCTGGTCAACGAGGGCAAGCTGCGCAGCGAGATCGCGGTGCTGTACCGCTCCAACGCGCAATCGCGCGTGATCGAGCATGCGCTGTTTACCGCCGGCATGCCTTATCGCGTCTACGGCGGCCAGCGCTTCTTCGAGCGCGCCGAGATCAAGCACGCCATGGCTTATCTGCAGCTGATGGATAACCCGCACAACGATTCCGCCTTCCTGCGCGTGGTGAATTTCCCTACGCGCGGTATCGGCGCGCGTTCGCTGGAGCAGTTGCAGGATGCGGCGAAGCAGTTCGGCTTGTCGCTCTACGCCTCGGTTCCTCATGTCGCGGGCAAGGCCGGTTCTTCGCTGAATGCCTTCGTCAAGCTGATAGAGGGCGCGCGGTTCGAGTCGCAGCATTTGCCCTTGCAGGAAATGGTTCAGGTGGTATTGGAACGCAGCGGCCTGATGCTACATTACCTGTCGGAGAAAGAGGGTGCGGATCGCATCGAAAATCTGGAACAGCTGGTAAGTGCAGCGACCATGTTCGTCTCCGAGGAAGGCTTCGGTCTGGATGCTCCGGCATTGGCCGGACCGAAGAGCGAGATGCAGGCGGGTACGGCCATCGTGAGCGAAGACGGCACTGAAATCATCGATGCCGATGCGCCGCTGGATACCATCATGTCGCCGTTGTCCGCCTTCCTGTCGCATGCATCGCTGGAAGCGGGCGACAACCAGGCGCAGGCCGGGCAGGATGCGGTGCAGCTGATGACCGTGCATTCGGCCAAGGGGCTGGAGTTCGATGTCGTGTTCATCACCGGCCTGGAAGAAGGCTTGTTCCCGCACGAGAACAGTGCCAAGGAAACCGATGGCCTGGAAGAAGAGCGGCGCCTGATGTATGTAGCGATCACGCGTGCGAAGAAGCAGTTATTCCTGACGCTGGCGCAGACCCGCATGCTCCATGGACAGACGCGTTACAACGTGAAGTCGCGTTTTCTCGATGAGCTGCCGGAAGAAACTCTGAAGTGGCTGTCGCCGCGCGTGCAGCATAACCGGTTCGGCCATCAGCCCCGCGCAGCCTGGGTCGATGCGCCGGGAACAGGCGCCAACCAGTTGTCTCAATCCTTCAGCAAAAAGGATATAGGCTGGCGCATCGGCGAAAGCGTGATGCATGCGAAATTCGGCGAAGGCGTGATCGTGAATATCGAAGGCGGCGTGGGCAATGCGCGCGCCCACATCAATTTCGGCCGGCACGGAATGAAGCTGCTGGATCTGGGCATTGCCAAACTGGAGAAGGTGGCTTCCAGTTAGGCGCTACTGAGGCGGAGGCAGAAGGTGTCGGCACTTTCTGCATTGCTTCGATCCATGCCGGGGAATTCGTTCGCAAGGGCGGCGATCAGTATTTTCCCTGCTCCGTAATCAGCACATCCAGTGCAATGTCGTGTGGATCGGCAGCGAAGTTCGCATGCATGCAGCTGTAAGCAATGCCGATCGCCTGCGGGCGGGGCTGTCGCGCCAGCGTGCGGTCGTAATAACCGCCTCCATATCCCAGCCGGAAACGCTGCTCATTGAAGCCCACACAGGGAATCAGCAGCGCATCGGGCGTGACAAAGCTCGGGTCGGCAGGCACGGCGATGCCATATTTGTCCACCACTACCGCATCGCCGGGCGTCCAGCACGCGAAGGCTAATGGTGCATCTTTCGCAACTACGACGGGCAAGGCCAGTTGCACCTTTTCCTTCGCGAGCGCTGCATAAGCGTCATGCAACGCCGGTTCGCCGCGTATCGGCCAGTACACTCCCAGCACAGGCACAGGATTTTGCGCCAGCCATGCGAGCAGATTGATGGCAATGGTGCTATTCCATTGCGCCCGCAACTCGTGATCGAGAGCGGATCTCTTTTCAATTAAGGTTTGGCGTATATCAGCTTTGTTGAGCATTCTCTAACAAATCAAATTGGTACAAATGATTCCGTGAACTAACATACGTCGCATGCTATCCTAAACAGCGAAACTCGGGTCACGCACAGGGGGAGTAAATGGTTTCAAGAACGTGGACAGCCGGACTCATCATGACTGCCGCAATGGTGTTCCCTGCGCTTACCTGGCTGCCGGAAGCTACTGCGGCGGCCAAGCAGAAAACACAAGCCACCACTTCCGACGATACCATCTTCATGGCGCTGCGCGACGCGTCGCGCAACAATGACGCGC
>JAFAGG010000039.1 GCA_023422955.1 Pseudomonadota bacterium
GGCTTCTCCGGTGCCGGTGGCGGTGAAGAAGACGAGACCGGTCCGTGCATCAACCAGCCGGATTTCGACTTTGGCGCGGGCCGTTTGCAGCTTGGTCGAACTGAGGAAGCCAGCCTTGCCGGTAGTACTGCGGCCAAATTCCGTTACCGCCCCCATAACCAGCGCATCCACACCGATCAGGCTGCCTTCTTTGAGGATGGCTTGCTCTTTCTGGATGGCGTTCAAGTCCTGCCGTTCAAATACAAGAAACTTGCTAGAGGCGGTCAGGCGATTGGCCAGCATGTCTGAAGCCTGCTTACCCAAGGGGTCATTATTGGCATCCGTCTGAAACGTGCGGCCATAGCGGGTTTCATTAGTGAAGCGGCCAATGGCAATCTTGCGTTTGAATGTTTTAACTTGCGGCGCGGCGGCTTGCTGTTGCGCCGCTATCTGCTGCTCTCGGCTGACCGGCGCTTCGACTTGTTGTTGGGATGGCGTAGGCAGTGCGCAGGCCGTCAGCAGCACAGGGGTAAGCAAAAGGAGGCGTTTGATAGTCATGTCCGTTAAAGAAGGTGAAGAGGCCGGCTGCCAGTAAAGGCAATGCCAAAAAGTTTCCTTTTTTGAAAGCCCCTGCTTTATACCAGCTTGCTTCCGGAGTGAATAGAGTCGCTGGCTGCCCTATGGGGCAAAAACGACATTTCTCAGTCGTGAGGGAAGGGCATCAATCCCTGTCGCGGAATGGCAAAGTCCTTGAAGATGAAAGGCTGATGGCGCTTACTCTGGCGTAGCAGCAGGCCGCTTGCCTTAAGCCTGGCACCGAATGGCGCAGCCCAGTTTGGCGCGACAGCCCTCTTCATGAGATCGGCACAAAGTAAAAAGCCTAATCTCTCCAGGAGGACGGGACGTTTTTTATGCAGCCGGGTATGCGCTTGCCCTGGCACCGGGAGATTGGCAATGGCACGGCTGAGAGCGATTGCCAAGCTATGCCGGCATGCATTCGCAGGCTGGTGCTTTTCTGGTCGAAGCGAGACATTACCGAGGCATGGATCGCATCAAAAACGAATCAAAATCGCATCAATGTAAAACGGCTGCCGTGTCGACATCATCTAAAATGCAAAGATTTTCGTCAGCTTGAAAAATAAGAACCTGAAGCTCTTCCAACGAGATAAGGTTTACCTATAAATTTGCGGGAATGCCAGGCACGTCCCGCGCCTATGTAACCTACGCAGCATAGCTCTCCATGACTATCTTTCGCCCAGTCCTCCTGATAAGCCATGCGCTTTTGCTCGCCGCTTGTGCCGGCACACCCGCCACCCGCAGCGTGCAAGCGCCGTTGCCGGCCGAGTGGCAGGTGCCGCTGCCGCACCAGGGTAGGCTGGCGAACTTGTCGGGATGGTGGCGCGAGCAAGGCGATCCGCTGCTGCCGGAATTGATAGCCGCAGCCCAGTCGCAGAGTCCGACGTTGGCGGCGGCGCGCTCGCGCATCGAGCAGGCGCGTGCTGCCCGCACTGCCGCCGCTGCGGCGCTGTTGCCCAATCTTGATGCCATGGCGAGCCTTGCGCGGTCGAACGCACAGCCGCCGCTGCCGATGGGAACGACCACGCAGGGCGCGCTGCAATCGGCCTGGGAAATCGATCTGTTTGGCGGCAATCGGGCCACGCGTACGGCAGCGGAATCGCGTTTGCAAGGCGCGCAAGCGGCGTGGCATGAGGCGCGCGTCAGCGTCGCTGCTGAAGTAGCGAGCCAATACTATGGATTGCGTACCTGCGAGCAGCTATTGTCGGTGGCCGAGTCGGATGCGGCCTCGCGTACCGAGACGGCGCGGCTGACCCAGCTGAGCGCCGATGCCGGCTTCCAGGCGCCGGCCACCGCTGCCCTAGCTCGTGCCAGCGCTGCCGAAGCCCGAGGGCGGCTCATGCAGCAGCGCGCCGCTTGCGAGATTGATATCAAGGCGCTGGTGGCATTGACCGGCATTGACGAACCCCAGCTGCGCCAGCGCCTGGCGGCCGCACCAGCGCCGCTCGATCCGGTGCCGCTGGCCATCGACCGCTTGCCGGCGCGCCTGCTGACACAGCGCCCGGACCTCTATGCGGCTGAGAATGAAGTCGCAGCGGCTAGCGTCGAGATCGACAGCGCCGAAGCCCAGCGCTATCCGCGTTTAACGCTCAATGGCTCGGTCGGCCTGGCCAATTTTCGCGGTGGCGGTATGGACACCGATTTGAACACATGGTCCATCGGCCCGCTGGCCCTGACCCTGCCGCTGTTCGATGGCGGCCGCCGCGCTGCGAATGTGGAGCTGGCGAAGGTGCGTTATGAAGAAGCAGTCATCAACTACCGCGCCCGGGTGCGCCAGGCGGTACGCGAAGTGGAGCAGGCGCTGGTGACGCTAGCCAGCATTGCCCAGCGCAGAGAGGATGCGCTGCTTGCGGTGCAGGGTTACCGGGCTTCCTATGACGCGACTGAATCACGTTACCGCAATGGCCTGGCCAGCCTGATTGAACTGGAAGAGACGCGGCGCGCGCGCCTGGCGTCGGAAAATACGCTGGCAACGCTGGACCTCGAGCATCGCAATGCGTGGATCAGTCTGTACCGTGCCGCCGGCGGCGGCTGGAGCCGCGACGATGTCGCGCCGGTCGCCGAGGCTAGCGAAACAACCGAGACAGCCCAGACAACTTCTACCGCGCACGCAGTCAACGAATGACGAATGGAAAACACCGCATGAAATTCAACACCTTCAACAAGGCCGGCCGCCTGTCCCTGATCCTGATGTGCCTGGCCCTGGGCGGGCTGGGCATCGCGAGCCTGCTGCCTTCGGATTCGAATGCTGCTGACGACAAGAAGGCGACTGCGCCGAAACCGGTATTGACGGTTTCCACGGTCCAGCCTGCGCGGGTCAGCCTGCCCATGAACCTGGCGGCGAACGGCAACATCGCTGCGTGGCAGGAAGCGATAGTCGGCAGCGAAGCCAGCGGCCAACGCCTGTCCGATGTGCTGGTCAACGTCGGCGACCGCGTCAAGCGAGGCCAGGTGCTGGCGCGCTTTGCGGTGGAAAATGTCGCCGCCGATGTGGCGCAGGCCCGCGCTGCCTACGTGGAAGCAAAAGCCACGGCAGTCGATGCGACCGGCAATGCCGAGCGCGCCAAGACCCTGCAGGATACCGGCGCGATGAGCACGCAGCAGATCAATCAGTATCTGACGGCAGCCGAAACAGCCAAGGCACGCGTTGAAGCGGCCAAGGCCATGCTCGCGGCCCAGGAGCTGCGCCAGCGGCAGTTGCAGGTGGTGGCGCCCGATGACGGCATCATCTCCGCGCGCAGCGCCACCGTCGGCGCCGTGGTGCCCGCCGGCACCGAGCTGTTTCGCTTGATCCGCAAGGGCCGGCTGGAGTGGCGCGCGGAAGTGACGTCTGCCGAACTGGGCCGCATCAAACCCGGCATGAAGGCGACTGTCACCGCTGCCAATGGCTCGGTATTGCCGGGCAAGGTACGCATGCTGGGCCCCACCGTCGATCCGCAAACGCGCGCAGCCATCGTGTACGTCGATCTGGGCCAGCCTGCCGAAGACACGCCGCCCGCGATTGCCGGCATGTTTGCGCGCGGCGAATTCGATCTCGGCGCGTCCGAGGCGCTGACCGTGCCCCAGCAGGCGGTGGTGTTGCGCGACGGCTTTTCGTATGTGTTCCGGCTGCTGCCGGAGAACCGGGTGCAGCAACTCAAGGTCAGAACGGGACGGCGCATCGGCGAACGGGTGGAAGTGATGGAAGGCCTGGCGGCCGATGCGCAAGTCGTGGCCAGCGGCGCGGGCTTTCTGAATGACGGGGATACGGTGCGGGTAGTGGAAGCTGCTGCACAAGCTGCGTCACAAGCGAATACACCGGCTGCCACCTCAGCTGAAACATCGACTGCTACCTCAGCGACAGCTTCAGCTACGAAGCAGCAGACCGCGCCAGCCCCTGCCACGCCCCGCCAATAAGAAAGCGCGCGATGAATCTCTCCGCCTGGTCCATCCGAAACCCGATTCCGGCACTGATGCTGTTCGTCATGCTGTCGCTTGCCGGCCTGCTGTCCTTCAATAGCATGAAGGTGCAGAACTTCCCGGACATCGAACTGCCTACCGTGACCGTTGCGGTGTCGCTGCCGGGCGCGGCGCCTGCCCAGCTCGAAACGGAAGTGGCGCGCAAGATTGAAAATGCGATTGCCACCGTGCAGGGCTTGAAACACATTTACACCAAGGTCCAGGATGGCGGCGTCACGATCACCGCCGAGTTCCGCCTGGAGAAACCGACGCAGGAAGCGGTGGACGATGTGCGCTCCGCCGTGCAGCGGGTGCGCAGCGATTTGCCGGCGGACGTGCGCGACCCTATCGTCAACAAGGTCGATCTTGCGGCGCAGCCGGTGCTGGCATTCACGGTTTCGTCGCCGAGCATGGATGAAGAGGCCTTGTCGTGGTTCGTTGATAACGATCTGTCCCGCAAGCTGCTGTCGGTGCCCGGCGTGGGCGCGGTCAACCGCGTCGGCGGCGTGACCCGCGAAGTGCTGGTTTCCCTCGACCCGGCGCGCATGCAGGCGCTGGGCCTTACCGCTGCCGATGTCTCGCGCCAGCTGCGCCAGGTGCAAACCGAAAGCGCAGGCGGACGCGCCGATCTCGGCGGCAGCGAGCAACCGGTGCGCACGCTGGCGACCGTCAAATCGGCTGAAGAACTGGCTCGGCTGGAACTGGCTTTGCCAGGCGGGCGCAGCATACGTCTGTCCGACATTGCCACCGTTACCGATACGGTGGCCGAGCAGCGCTCCGCGGCGCTGTTGAACGGCAAGCCGGTGGTCGGCTTCGAGGTATCGCGCAGCAAGGGTGAAAGCGAAGTGACGGTGGGTGCTGCGGTGCAGGAAGCGCTGGCGGAATTCCAGCAACAGCATCCCGACCTGGAGATCACGGAGGCCTTCAACTTCGTCAATCCGGTCAAGGAAGAATTCGACGGTTCCATGCACCTGCTGTATGAAGGCGCGATCCTGGCGGTGGTGGTGGTATGGCTGTTCCTGCGCGACTGGCGCGCGACTTTCGTCTCGGCGGTCGCCTTGCCGCTGTCGGTGATTCCGGCTTTCATCGGCATGCACTATCTCGGCTTTACCATCAACGTGGTCACGCTGCTGGCGCTGTCGCTGGTCATCGGCATCCTGGTCGATGATGCGATCGTGGAAGTCGAAAATATTGTGCGCCATCTGCAGATGGGGAAAACGCCCTATGAGGCGGCGATGGAAGCCGCCGATGAAATCGGTCTGGCCGTGATTGCCACTACCTTCACGCTGATCGCAGTATTTTTGCCGACTGCCTTCATGAGCGGCATTCCCGGGAAATTCTTCAAGCAGTTCGGCTGGACCGCATCGCTGGCGGTATTTGCATCGCTGGTGGTGGCGCGGCTGCTCACGCCCATGATGGCGGCCTACATCATGAAGCCGGTGGTGGCCAGGCATGGCGACCCGGGCTGGATGCGCTGGTATCTGCGTGCAGCCAGCTGGAGCCTGAAGCACCGCATGTTGACGATGCTGGGCGCGACCTTGTTTTTCATCGGCTCGATCGCGCTGATTCCGCTGCTGCCCACCGGTTTTCTGCCTCCCGACGACAACTCGCAAACGCAGGTCTACCTGGAACTGCCGCCCGGCTCGACGCTGCAGCAAACGCTGGAGTCGGCCGAACATGCGCGCAAGCTGGTGGCCAATGTGGCGCATGTGAAAAGTATCTACACCACTGTCGGCGGCGGTTCGGCCGGCGGCGATCCCTTTACGCCGCAAGGCACGGCCGAAGTGCGCAAGGCGACGCTGACGGTGCTGCTGGCTGAGCGCGATGAGCGCCCGCGCAAGCAAGGCATAGAGAACGATATCCGCGCCGCCCTGGAAGCCTTGCCGGGCGCGCGCTTCAAGGTCGGCCTGGGCGGCTCGGGCGAAAAATACATCCTGGTGCTGACAGGCGAAGATCCCCATGCCTTGCAGGCGGCAGCGCGCGCGGTGGAGCAGGACCTGCGCACCATTCCCGGCCTGGGCGCGATTACCTCCACCGCGAGCCTGATCAGGCCCGAGATCATCGTGCGCCCGGATTTTGCGCGCGCGGCAGACCTGGGCGTGACCAGCACGACCATCGGCGAGACTTTACGGATTGCCACGCTGGGCGATTACGATGTGTCGCTGCCCAAGCTTAATTTGTCGCAGCGCCAGGTACCCATCGTCGTGCGCCTGAACGAGTCGGCACGGCAGGACCTGGACTTGCTCAAGCGCCTGCAGGTGCCGGGCAAGAATGGCCCGGTGATGCTGGACCAGGTGGCGGACTTTGAAATCGCCGGCGGACCGGCCGTGATCGACCGTTACGACCGTTCGCGCAATATCAATTTCGAAATCGAGTTGTCAGGCATGCCGCTGGGTGATGTCGCGACGACCGTGCATCAGCTGCCATCGCTGCAAGCGCTGCCTCCCGGCGTCAAGGTGGTGGAAATAGGCGATGCCGAAGTGATGGGCGAACTCTTTGCCAGCTTCGGTCTGGCGATGCTGATCGGCGTGCTGTCGATCTACATCGTGCTGGTGCTGCTGTTCAAGGACTTCCTGCATCCGGTCACGATCCTGGCGGCCTTGCCGCTTGCGCTGGGCGGTGCCTTTGTCGGCTTGCTGCTGGCGCAGAAGAGCTTCTCCATGCCATCGCTGATCGGCCTCATTATGCTGATGGGCATCGCCACCAAAAACTCGATCCTGCTGGTGGAGTACGCGATCGTCGCCCGCCGCGATCACGGCCTGAGCCGCCTTGACGCGCTGATCGACGCCTGCCACAAGCGCGCCCGGCCCATCATCATGACCACGGTAGCCATGGGTGCCGGCATGCTGCCGATTGCGCTGGGCAGCGGCGTGGCCGATCCCAGCTTCCGCTCGCCGATGGCGATTGCCGTCATAGGCGGCCTGATCACCTCGACGATTCTGAGCTTGCTGGTCGTGCCGGCGGTGTTCACCTACATGGATGACTTGAAGCACTTGATCAAGCGCGCAGGCAGGCGATTGCAGGGTCGCGGCCCGGATGAAGCGGAAGGTGCTGTCCGGGCGGGTGGAGGAAATCAAGCTTAGAAGCCTGGCTGATTGTGCACGCCGGCATAGGTAGTGACTTCACCGGCGGGCGTGATTCTGCGCAGCACATCACGGAAATTCTCCGTCAGATACAGGTTTCCGTCGGCCGCCTGGGTAAGGCTGGTATGGCGAAGATCAATCCTGCCGGGCGGCGGTGTGTCTTCCTGATAATGGCAGGGCTCGCCCTCTACTCCCGCGAGATGGCTTAGCTCCAGTGTCACGGGATCAAGCAATTTCACCGTGCACGAACTGGCAATGGAAAGGTTGGCGCTGCTGCCGCGATAGCCTGCGACATAGATGCCGGCATCGCTCGCTTCCATGCCCGTAACATAGTCAAGGTCGATAAGGATTTCTTCCAGCCCGTTTGTGCGGCTCCAGCGGAATTCCCGGGTGCGGTAAGGACCATCCCGCCAGACCAGCCACAACACATCGTCGCGCAGGGTCATCACTTCGGGGGCGCCATGCGTTTCATCGATCGAGAACAGCGTCGTCACCTCGCCGTCCTGCCGGACCTCTTTAACTTCGGGTCCGTCCGGCGTCCAGATGCCGACATAGAGATTTCCGTTGCTCGGATCGATAACAAACTCCGCTATCGCCATCGCTTCCGACGTAAGCTGAACCGGCACTCCATTCTCTATCCGCCAGATGTATCCTTGCCCGCTATAAGGGTCCGACGCTGCGCTGTAAAAAATCTCGCCGCCTGGAGTAACTGCCAAGGCGGTAATCGTCTGATCGCTTTCCGGAAGCAGCGTGGTAACGCTGCCATTTGGCGCGATTCGCCGCATCCGAGCGCGGTTATTTTCCCCATCGACTACATACAGGTTTCCATTGGCATCCGTTGCAATCTCGTAAGGATTTTCGAATCGTAGATCCGCGAGCGGGCCGGGCGCCGGCACCTCATTACCGCCATTGTCATTGCCGGCATCATCATCTCCATTATTGTCGCCCTCGTCTGTGCCGGAAGGCGGCTGTGGATTCTCAGGATCAGGCGAAGGAGATGGAGACGGAGACGGAGACGGAGACGGAGACGGAGCGCCATCTGAAGGAGTGTCGCTCACCGGAGGGCGCGCTCCGGCACCGGAATCCGCCTGAAGATCCGAATCGCTGCTGCCGCCTCCGCAGGCGGCAATCAGCAAGCTCAGAATCGATGCATAAAGCCAACGTGAAATCATGGACTCTCCCGGTCTCAAGGCCGCCTCAGCGGGAAGGCTGTGTGGGCGGCCTCTCAAGGAGAGATGAGTTGCTTAAGTTGGTTCCAGCTGCAGGCATTCCGCCTGCATCCTCAATGCGTCAAATCAAAGTCGGAGGCAAATTCGGCAAATTCGGTGATGAGAGGGAGGAAGACGAGGAGAGCATGCGCTTGAGAATGCCTGCTCCTGGCCCTGGATTTGTTTGGCCGGTGATCAGCCTATGGAAAGAGAAGGCCATGACGGGGAGATATCTCTCTCCCCATTCGCTGGATCGCGAAATTCAAAAATCATAGCGAACGCCAACTGCAAAGGCATGGCCGCCGCTAATGCCCGCATCAAAATCGTTCAAGCCTCCGCGGCGCGAAGTGAGCGCGGCGGTTTCTGCTTCGCGGTAATACTCGGCGAAGAGTTTCAAGTCGTCGGAGAGTTGATGGTCGATGCCGAGATGGACGATGTGATCGCCATAGTTTTCCACTTTGGCCAGCATCAGCTTGAGCGTATTTTTGCCCAGGACATAGCTGCCGAAGAGATTGATGGCTTGATTGCCGTCGCTTGAGAAACTGCCGTGCTGAAGGTTGTCAGTGTCGAAGATCTCGTACTTGAGCGCCAGGTAGAGCTTGTCGGCGGTATGGCTGGCGGACAAGCCGTATAGCCGGTCGCGCCCTAAGCCCGTATTGCCCCGGTCGTCCACGCCTGCCGCGAAGCGAGTGTTGCCGTGGACATAGATGGCGGCGACTTGCCAGCGCCGCTCGTCGATGCGTGAAGTCGAGCGCTGATTGCCGCCGCTGCCGGTATAGGCGGCGGATAGGGAGAAGCCGTGGAGTTCGGGGGTGGAGTAGGCCAGCGTTTCTGCGGCGCGAGTGATCGTATAAGTTCCAAAGCCGCTGTAATAGCTGCTGAACATGTCCACCGGGGCGGCGACGGCATTGTAGTAAGCCATCCACTGCTGGCCATAGGCGAGCGAGCCGAAGTCGCCCTGCAATCCGACCTGAGCGATCCTGAGCCGCTGGCCGTGAGGGCGGGCGGCATCGCCTTGATCGTAAGGATCGCGGATCCTGAAGTTGGCGGAATCAAAAGGAATTTCCACTTGACCCGTCAGCGCCAGCCCGGCGCTTAATGGATACTCGGCCTTGATTCCCAGGCGGGAATAGGCGTCGCGCAAGGAGGTATAACGGTCCAGCCGCTCGTCGCGATCCGGGCTGACGGTTTCGAGTTGCGTGCACAGCGAGCCGTAAAAGTCGATACGTAGAGTGTCCTGGGCATCAGCATCGGTCCAGAACAGGCAGCAGGATAAGGCTAGTGCAAAGCCTGCCGGAATAAGGTGCGGTTTAACCATGAATAATCGTTGTGTAGCTGAAATAAAAAGTGGCCTGCGGACCCGAAGCGGTGGATCAGTGCTTCGGGTTGGCAGTGCCGGGTGTGCCGTCAGGCGCTTCGTCCGTTGACTGTTCAGCAGCCTGCTGCTTGCGCTCGCGTGCAATCCATTCTTCAATCGCACGGCGGTCGCGCCTTTCCTCGGCTTTCTCGCGCAGCGCTTCGATACTCAGCACGCGATGAAGCCCGACCATCACCGCGACCATCAGCAGCGCGAACGGCAGGGCGGCCACGGTGATGAGTGTCTGCAGCGCGCTCAGGCCGCCGGCGATCAGCATTGCCACGGCGATCAGCGCGATGGCGATGCCCCAGGCGAACTTGCGCGTCAGCGACGGGTCACCGGCGGACTCGGTCGACATCATCCCCAGCACCAGCACCGCGGAATCGCCCGACGTCACAAAGAAAGTCACCAGCAGCAGGATGCTCAGGCCCGACAGCAGCCCCGACAGCGGCAGGGTTTCGTACATCTGGAACAAGACTGTCTCGTAGCCGTTTGCCAGCGCGCCGGCCATATCCACCCCGCCGAACATCTGACCCCACAATGCACTGCCCCCAAAGACCGAGAACCACACGAAGCCGACCAGGCTGGGCGCGACCACCACGCCGAGCACGAATTCCCGCACGGTGCGCCCGTACGACACCCGCGCAATGAACGCGCCCACGAACGGCGACCAGGATATCCACCAGGCCCAGTAAAAGACCGTCCAGTCCGCCACCCAGGTACTCTCGGAGAACGGCGCCATGCGCAGGCTCATTTCCACCAGGTGATCGAGATAGCCGCCCACCGAGGTGGTGAACGTATCGAAGATGAAGCTGGTCGGCCCGAGCAGTGCCACGGCCAGCATCAGTACCGTGGCCAGGCCAAGATTGAAGCTCGACAGCCACTTGATGCCCCGGTCCAGCCCGCTGGCGCTGGACGCCATGTACAGTACAAAGCAGACGGCGATCACGGCCAGCTGCGTGCCCAGGCCGCCGGGCACGCCGAACACGCGCGCCATGCCGGCACTGATCTGCATGGTGCCGAAACCCAGCGTGGTGGCCACGCCGATCGCCGTTGCCACCACGGCGATAATGTTAACGAACTTGCCGATCCAGCCGAGGTGACGGTCGCCGATCAGCGGTTGCAGCAGGTCGCTGATCAGGCCGCGTCCGTTGCGGTTGTACTGGAACCAGGCAATCGCCAGCCCCATCAGCGCATAGATGGCCCATGGATGCAGGCCCCAGTGGAAGAAGGTGTAGCGCATCGCCGCGCGCGCTGCCTGTGGCGTATTGGGTGCTAACCCTTCCGGCGGCGTGACCAGATGAGAAATAGGTTCGGCCGCGCCCCAGAACACCAGGCCTATGCCCATGCCGGCGGCAAACAACATGGAGAGCCAGGCGACGTTCGAGAACTCGGGCTCGGCATCACGCCCGCCGAGTCGTAGCCGCGCCGCCGGGCCGAAGGCAAGGTAGGCAAGAAACGCCAGGGCGAGAAACACGATCAGCAGGTACAGCCAGCCGGCATACTGGATTACCGCTGCCAGTGCTGTATTGCTTGCCGCTTCAAACGGTTGCGGCGCAAGCCCGGCCACCACGACCAGCAGGGTGACCAGGAAAAATGAGATACGAAAAACCATAGGGATACTCCGGGTGGAATTGCATCTCAGCCAGAATGGGGGATGACTGAGGTTGGCATTGACCTAGCTAAGATGGTCTTTTTCATGAAAAGGTTTTGTAGCATCCAGGTCCATCCATGAATCATGGAGACTGATCATATAGCTAAAACGCAAACGCATTCTATTGTGACCAAATATTGAGGGTCGTAGTTGTTCTTTGCAAATAAATATTAAATATGTCCGAGCCATGGAGCAGCATGCCCAGACATTTTTTAATGTGGATGGAATGCCTGCCAGGCGGCTTGCAGGCAAAGACGCTGATTGAGGAAAAATCGGGCATGGCCTGGCAAGTCTTGAGGACTGCCTGATCTGAAAGCCTGGCCATTATTGCATCGGCCTTGATTCACTCTCCTGTAACTGAAAATAGGCGATAAGGCAGAAGAAGGCCGATAGAGGGGGCGACAAATTACTTCTCTACTTTTTTCCATGCTTCAGTTCGGAGCACAGTCTCATTACATGCATCATGTCGACGCAGCCTGGCATCATATTGATGCAAATTGAGGCATAGCCATTAGCCAGTCTTATACCCTATGCCTTATTGGTAACTGGATTTGCAATTCTTCATCTTCCATACTCATCTTCCCGGTTCATCTCATCTGGATGAACAATGAGAACGAATCCATACGCCTTTCATTGGAAACGACTTTCCATCAATGGCATATGAATTCGCCTTGTGCTAGCTCACATCGAAAATACAGTGTGCGATAAGTATGGAAAATAATATGACTGAGACAGATTTCACTCCTGAGAAGAGACGCTACTTTAGAAAAGTGATTGCTTCAGCACTTATAGGAAATATGCTGGAGTTTTATGACCTGTTTATTTACGGCTTCCTGGCCGTTTATATTTCCAAGGTCTTTTTCCCAACGGATGATCCCTTCACGTCTTTGCTGATCACGCTGGCGACTTTTGGCGTGAGCTATTTCATTCGTCCGGTGGGCGCTCTTGTCATCGGAAGTTACTCGGACAGATATGGCCGCAAGGCGGGCATGATGCTAACCATCTGGGCAATGGGCGTGGGCACGGCAATGATTGCATTCGCTCCTTCCTATGCCTCCTGGGGCGTCGCAGGTTCCATCGTTCTGGTGCTCGGCAAGTTCATTCAGGGCTTCTCGGCCGGCGGCGAGTTTGGCACGTCTGTATCGTTCGTCACCGAACATGCTCCGAAAAGGTTAAGAGGCTACTTTGCCAGTTTCCAGGTGGTCGGGATCGGCCTTGCGACGGGTATGGCCGGGCTGGTCAGCATGGCGGTCAATGTGTATTTCACCCAGGAGCAGATCATCGACTGGGCATGGAGACTGCCCTTCATTCTCGGCCTGGTCATTGTCCCCTTCGGTTACTGGATACGGCGTGATCTGGATGAAACGCCTGAGTTCCTGAAGAATGCAGCGGTTTCCAAAGAGCGCAGCCCGGTAAAGCAATCGCTTTCCACCGGCAAGGCCAAGATAATCTGTGCCATTGGCGTTTACTCGCTGGCGGCATCGACCAACTATCTTCTCGGCGTCTTCATTCCACTCTATGCACAGCAGGAGCTGGGAATGTCGCCGGCCGACTCCATGTGGGGAGCCGTAGGTTATGCAGCGGCCCAGATATTTCTCCCGCCGGTGTTCGGGAAACTCTCCGACAGATTTGGCCGGCTGCCCATGATCGGGCTGGGAATACTGCTCACGGGCCTGTTCACGATTCCGGCATTCCAGTACATGGTCGCGAATCCGACACTGGGCGTGTATGTGACTTGCGTTACCGGATTGACTGCATGCGTCATGGTCTTCCAGGGAGCCATGCCCTCTTTCCTTGCCGAATTGTTCCCGAACTCCGTCAGGACAACCGGACTGGCGATCATTCACAACCTGAACTTCACGGTTCTGGGCGGACTGTCGCTGCTGGTTTGCACATGGCTGGCGCAACAAACCGGTAGCAAGCTCATTCCGGCTTTTTATGTCATGACAACGGTAGTGATTGCACTTTGCTGTGTCCTGGTGTTTATCAAAAAGGCTCAGAAGGATGCATCGCTCGGCGCAGAACTGAAGCAAGTCTGAAATAAAGAATGGAAAAGAATGGGCATCGGCGATTGTCATATCGCCGATGTCCGGTTGCAGGGAAAATCCGAATCGTGCGAAACTAAGAAAACAGTTCACCAGGTTCGGACATGCGCCTAAGACATATTGAAGTCATCAATGCCATTCGAGTAACAGGCACCTTGAGTGCGGCTGCCGAGCTGCTGAACATGACGCAGCCTGGCGTGAGCCAGATACTGCAAAGCGCAGAGCGTCAGCTGGGATATGCCTTGTTTTCCCGAAGCAAAGGCCGGCTTATCCCGACACGCGAGGCCATCGCGCTGTTTCCCGAGATCGAACGTCTCGATCGTCAGCTGGACGCAGTTCAGAAGCTTGCCAATAATCTTCGCCAGCAGCGAGACGACACCTTGCGCATTCTCGCCGCGCCGTCTCTGGCTCAAACCATCGTGCCGGAAACCGTGCGCAAGTTCAAAGAGAAATATCCGCAAGTAAGAATTTCCATTGCCAGCGATTACTCCGCTTCCGCCACCATATCCTTGGCCTTGCTGGAGGCCGATGTGGGAATCTTTTATCACAGCATCTCTCATCCCGCGATACAGGAGCAGCTGCTTGGAATGTCGGAGCTTGTTGCGGTAGGACGGCCGTCGGTACTTCCGCCGGCTGCAGGCATCAAGTTATCCGAGCTGAGTGCTTTCGAACTCATTGGCCCCCATCCGACCGATCCGGTGGGCAAGCTGCTGACTGAAGCGCTGCAGGCTCAGGACGTGGAGCTGGACATTCGCATGACTGCCCAGTCCTATCACAGCGCAGTCGCCCTGGCCCTGGCAACAAAAGGCGTGGGAATCGTGGATGCAGTCACCGGCTTGTCGGCAAAGGCTCTTGGGCTGGAGATTGTTCCCATTCGTCCGAACATGGAAATTCCTATCGTGGCTTCCACCGCAACGAGCGGAGAACGCTCTGTCCTATCGCAGCACTTCATTGCCGAGTGCAAGGCCGCAGTGGAAAAATATCTGCAGCCCTGATTCAATTTATACCCCGCCCGGTTTTAATAATTTGACCTCGTCCATGCGCTAGCCAATGATGTGGTTTATCGAACCACCTCTTTTGGAGTGAATATGGAACAAGTCAATTCTCCTGATATCGCCCCTGCGCTGGGGCCCTATTCCCACGCAGTCATCGATGGCGAACGCATCTACTGTTCTGGCCAGCTGCCTCTGGATCAGGCGGGAAAGCTGGTGCCGGGTGGTATCGTTGAGCAGACCGCTCAAGTATTCAGTAATATTCATCATGTATTGAGAACCTGCGGCAGCGATATAAATGGCGTTCTCAAAGTAACGGTGTACATGAACAACCTCGAGGAGTTTGCTACGTTAAATGAGTTATACGGCAAGTTTTTCGGCGCGCATCGCCCGGCCAGAACCACGATACAAGTGGCCAAGTTGCCGCTTGGGGCTGCAGTTGAAATTGATGTCACAGCCAGGATAATCTCAGCGTAACCAGTAAAATTTCTTAATGCATCAAACGGCAGCCTTCACAGGGCTGCACGAATTGCGGGAGAGACCAGCTCCAGTAAAGAGCTTGGCGCCGAAGGAGCAACCCCCAGGAACCTCTCAGGCAAAAGGACCGTAATTCGAAGTAAAAATCTGGAGAGAGGCTAGGGTGTCGGCACAATGACAGCCATGGTCCACCGAAGGGGATGGCCGCCAACCAAGGGCCGAAGCTCTCAGGTAAACGAGACAGATGGGGTAAACCTGTAAATCAATCATCCCATTTGATAAGGCATCCCATGTCTCATATTCTCGTAATCGGAGCCGGCATCACCGGCGTTACCACTGCCTACAACCTTTCCCAGGCGGGATACCGCGTAACGGTGCTTGACCGCCATTTCTATCCCGCGATGGAAACTTCTTTTGCCAATGGAGGCCAGCTGTCAGCCTGCAATGCTGAAGTGTGGAACAACATGGGGACAGTTGTGAAAGGGTTGAAGTGGATGCTCAAGGCTGACGCTCCGCTGCTGTTCAATCCCATGCCTTCCTGGCATAAATACTCATGGATGGGTGGATTTGTTTCCGCCATCAAGAATTATAAAGACAACACCATCCTTACAACGCAGCTTGCACTGGAAGCAAGAAAGCATCTGTTTGCCGTTGCTGAAAAAGAGAACATTCATTTCGATCTTGAGAAGCGGGGCATTCTTCACTTCTTCCACGATAAGGTTTCTTATGAAGCGAATGAGAAAACCAACAAGTTGCTGGTTGAAGGCGGGCTTGAACGCTATGCGGTGACGCCTGAAGAAATCAAGGCCATTGAACCTACTTTAAAAGGCAACTATTACGGCGGCTTTTACACGCCATCGGATGCCACCGGCGACATCCACAAATTCACCCTGGGTTTGGCGGAAGCCTGTGTCAAATATGGAGTAAGTTTTGTCCAGGGCGCCACGGTGCAATCCATACGGCATAGCGATGCCGGCGTGCAGGTCATGTACCAGCATGCGGACGACGGCGAAAAATCCATCAGCGCGGATGCGATCGTGGTCTGTGCCGGCGTAGGCAGCCGCGCAATCGCTTCCATGCTGGGAGACCAGGTCAATGTTTATCCGGTAAAAGGCTACTCGATCACGGTTCATCTGGATGATGAAAAAAGCGTCAATGGCGCGCCGTGGACCAGCCTGCTGGATGAAAGCGCGAAAATCGTCACGAGCCGGCTGGGCCGCGACAGATTCCGTGTTGCCGGTACAGCCGAGTTCAATGGCTACAACAGGGATATACGCGCAGATCGCATTGCGCCGCTTACCGACTGGACGCGCAGAAATTTCGATATCAGCACTGTGCGCGTCACGCCCTGGGCCGGCCTGCGTCCGATGATGCCTGACATGATGCCCCGCGTATTCAAGGGCAATAAGCCTGGCGTTTTCTACAACACCGGCCACGGACATCTGGGGTGGACGCTTTCAGCTGTCACAGCGGTGACGGTATGCCAGCTCGTGATGAATCACCATCCTTCGCAAGGCTGATCGAGGAACGAGGAGCAGAAGCAGAGCGGAAGCAAAAACGGATGCCTGGCATTCCTGCAATGTAATTAAAAAAGCCACTGCGCTATGAACGCAGTGGCTTTTTTCCTTTGGCCGCCTGATGCCGCCTGATTATGTCAGAGCCATCAATGAATCAATGATGCCTGGAATTTCTTCATCATTTCTTCAAACATTTCCCAATCATTGCTCACTCCTGATTCAGGAAATCAATGGTGGTCAATGCAAACACTTTGGTCAGCGCAATGA
>JAFAGG010000092.1 GCA_023422955.1 Pseudomonadota bacterium
GGAGAGTTATATGGAAGCAGTGAAGTCATCTGCTGCGGAAGGCAGTGGCCAGAGCGAGATACACGAGTTTCTGGCCTTTCGCCTGGGAGCGGAAGAATACGGCATCGACATTCTGAAGGTGCAGGAAATCCGGGGATACGAGAATGTGACGCGCATTGCGAATGCACCGGAATTCATCAAGGGAGTGGTGAACCTGCGCGGGATCATCGTGCCGATCGTGGACATGCGTATCCGTTTCAACCTGGGCACGCCGACTTACGACCAGTTCACGGTGGTGATCATCCTGAACATGCATGGCCGGGTGGTGGGCATGGTGGTGGATAGCGTGTCGGATGTGACGCAACTTTCAAAAGAGCAGATCAAGCCTGCGCCGGAGATGGGGACGGTGCTGAACACGGATCATTTGCTGGGGTTGGGGACGGTGGAGGACAGGATGCTGATCCTGCTGGATATAGACCGGCTGATGGCCAGCGAAGAGATGGGGTTGATCGACAAGATGGCAGCATAAAAGAAGGCTGCATAAAGACGGACGATACAAAGGATAAGCCAGGGTGAAAAGGCAGGCGATAGAGGCACCATGCCTGTGCAAAGCGTGCCGCGTCGCCTTTACCTGATGGTTTTTCTCGATGAGTGGCCGCTAAACTATAAAAACTATTCCACTATAAAACATGCCGGAAGATATCTACCTGGGACGACAACCCATCGTTGACGCAAACAATCACTTGTATGCGTTCGAGCTCCTGTTTCGCTCCAGCATGGTCAATAACGCGGGGGTATTCAGCGATGAAACCGCCACCTCATCGGTCATTACCCGCGCGCTCAGCGAGTTCGGTGTCGATTCGGTGCTTGACGGTTACCCCGGTTTCATCAATTGCGCCGCCGCTTTTCTGATGAGCGACGAGATCGAGCTGCTGCCGCCGGACAAGATATTTCTCGAAATTCTTGAAAATACCGCGCCGACGCCTGCCTTGATGGCGCGCTGCGAATATTTGCGCAACAAGGGCTACAGGCTTGCGCTGGACGATTTTGCCGGTATCAATGAGCTGAACCGGCCATTCCTGCCGCTGATGCATACGGTCAAGATCGATATCCGCGATCTGCCGGGCGGGAATCTGGCCGAAGTGACGCGCCAGCTCGCGCCCTTCGATGCCGTGCTGCTGGCGGAAAAAGTCGAAACCGAAGAGGAGTTCGAGCATTGCAAGCTGATGGGTTGCCAGTATTTTCAGGGCTATTATTTTTCCCGCCCTGAAGTCATCAAGGGCAAGAGCCTGGCACCGGGGCAGGCAGCACTGATTCGGGTGATGGCCATCCTGCAGAAGGACGATGCCGACATCCGGGAAATCGAAGATATTTTCAAAACCCATCCGGCGCTCGGCGTCAGCATGCTGCGTCTGGCCAATTCGGCCGCTGCAGGTCTGCGAGCGCCCGTGAACTCGCTGTCTTCGGCCATCTTCGCACTGGGACGCCGCCAGCTGGAACGCTGGGTCCTGCTGCTGATGATGGCTGATGGCAAGGCGGACGGCAAGATTTCATTGTTGCTGCATCTGGCTGCCACGCGCGGCAAGTTCATGGAACTGCTGGCGCCATCCTGGTGCAAAGACTCCGCCATCGCCGACAGCGCTTTCGTCGTGGGCGTGGTGTCGGTCATGGACCGTTTCCTCGGTATGGACATGGAGCAGGTGGTGGACTCGCTGGGCTTGAGCGATGAACTGCGCAATGCCTTGCTGCAGCGCGAGGGCGAACTGGGCATGCTGCTGAGCCTGACCGAAGCGCTGGAGTCGGGCGAGAATCAGGGCGTGCAGGAAGAATTCATTCGCCAGCATGCGCGCGGCGTGGGTGACCGGCTCAACAACGCGCAAGGCCAGGCGCTGGCATGGGCGGCCGATGTGGTGAAGGCAGCCTGACGGGAAGCCTGCAAATGCCGGCGGCATGCTGCGGGCAGCAGGAAATCGATAGCGAATGCAGCTGGCAGTTAGCAGCCAGCACATAGCAGCTAGCACATAGCGGTAGCAGGAGAGGTGGGTAGCTTATGAAGATCAAGGTGGTGATAGTCGACGATTCCGCACTGATTCGCAGCGTGATGCGGGAAATCATCAGCAGCCAGCCCGACATGGAAGTGGTGGGCGTGGCGCCGGACCCGATAGTCGCGCGCGACTTGATACGCGTGACCAATCCGGACGTGATCACGCTGGACGTGGAAATGCCGCGCATGGATGGCCTGGATTTTCTGGAGCGCCTGATGCGCCTGAAGCCGACCCCGGTGGTGATGGTGTCCTCGCTGACCGAGCGCGGCTCCGAGATCACCATGCGCGCGCTGGAACTGGGCGCGGTGGACTTCGTGACCAAGCCCAAGATTTCCATCCAGAGCGGCATGCGCGAGTACGCGGAAATGATTACCGAAAAGGTGCGCACCGCGGCGCGCGCCAAGGTGAGGGCGCGTGCCACCGCAAGCGCCAGCCAGGGCGGTGCAACGGAAGGAACGCTGCCGCTGTTGCGCAATACGCTGGCCAGTAGCGAAAAACTGATCATCCTCGGCGCTTCCACCGGCGGCACCGAAGCCATCAAGGAATTCCTGGTCAGGATGCCGCTGGATTGTCCCGCCATCCTGATCGTGCAGCACATGCCGGAAGGCTTCACCACCTCGTTCGCCAAGCGCCTCGACACCCTGTGCAAGATTTCGGTCAAGGAAGCCGAGCACGGCGAACGCGTATTGCCGGGCCATGCCTATATCGCGCCCGGGCATTCGCACCTGCTGCTGGCCCGCAGCGGCGCCAACTATGTGACCCAGCTCGACCAGGGGCCGCCGGTCAACCGCCATCGCCCGTCGGTCGATGTGCTGTTCCGCTCGGCCGCGGTCCATGCCGGCAAGAATGCGGTCGGCGTGATCCTGACCGGCATGGGCAAGGACGGCGCGGCCGGCATGCTGGAAATGAAGGAAGCCGGTGCGTGGAATGTGGCGCAGGATGAAGCCAGTTGCGTGGTGTTCGGCATGCCGCGCGAAGCAATCGCCGTCGGCGCCGCACACGAAGTGGCACCCCTGACCGATTTGCCGGCGATGGTGCTGCAGCGTATCAATACCCAGGGCGAACGCGCCTTGCGCGTGTAAGCCGTCGAAAGCTGAGCAAAAGACAAGATTAAGGGCGGTTTCGCCCTTGAAAGGCTGGCGTTCGCTTAAGTTTAGCAACAGTGTTGCCGTTAAGAATCATATCCGTATTAGAATCGGCAAACGAATCAGGCAATAAAGGAACATTGGGGTATTCATGGCAGATCCGAAAATGAAATTTCTGGTAGTCGATGATTTTTCGACGATGCGGCGCATCGTCAGGAATCTGTTGAAGGAACTCGGTTACACCAACGTGGACGAGGCGGAAGACGGGGCCATGGCCTTGTCCAAGCTGCGCGCCGGCGGCTTCGACTTTGTGGTGTCGGACTGGAATATGCCCAACATGGACGGTTTGACCATGCTGCAGCAAATCCGCCAGGACCCGGCGCTCAAGCACCTGCCGGTGCTGATGGTGACCGCCGAAGCGAAAAAGGAAAACATCATCGCCGCAGCCCAGGCCGGTGCCAGCGGCTACGTGGTCAAGCCGTTTACGGCCGCCACGCTGGATGAAAAGCTGAGCAAGATCTTCGAAAAAATGGGCAAGACTGCCTGACAGGGGTGGCCGGCAAGAGTAGAACACGCGCTGCTTTCTGCCGTTGTTTTCTGCTGCTCCGGCCCACGTTGCTTCATCCGCTGTTCTTACCGCGATCGCCATGCCCTCAGAAAAAATCATCGCCAGGGAAGCGTTGCTCGATCCGGGCCACTCCATCCTGGGATATGAATTCCTGGTGCAGGACGGCCAGCAGGCGCTGACCGACGAAGCCGACATGGAAGCGGTGGCCGCCTGCGCTGCGGCCAGGCTGCATGACGGAGAGGGCAACTGGTTGCTGGGCGAGCAGCTGGTATTCCTGCACGCGACCCCCGCCATGATGGCCGCCGGCACGCTGAACGGATTGCGGCCGTCCAATACCTTTCTCTCGCTGACCATGGCCGAACTGGCCGATGCTGCAAACCTGCAGGCGGCGCGCCAGTTGCGTGAACATGGTTTCGGCATTTCCCTGCGCGATGTGGGATCGCTGATCCAGCCCGACGTGCTGGCTGCGATGCTGGCCGAACGCCGTCCGGCGCTGGAGCCGGTCACTGCGCTGGAACTGGATGCCGATATGCCCGACATCGCGGCCCAGGCCGCCTTGCTGAAGCAATCCGGCGCAAGCCGCCTGCGGCTGCTGGCGCGTCATGCGCAGGACTGGGGCAGAGTGCAGGCCTGCCTGGCAGCCGGCTTGCCGGTATTCGCCGGGCGACTGCATCTGTCCTTGCCGCCGTCCGGCAAAAAAAACACGCTGACGCCGACCCAGTCCACCATCCTACAACTGATGGAACTGGTGCGGCAGGAAGCAGACATACGTTCGCTGGAAGCCACGCTCAAGCGCGATGCCGCGCTGTCGTTCAAGCTGCTTCGCTACATCAATGCCGTGGGCTTCGGACTGGGTTCCGAAATCCATTCGGTGCAGCATGCGGTCACCATGCTGGGTTATTCCACTTTATACAAATGGCTGGCGCTGCTGCTGGCCACCAGCATCAACAGCTCCGGCGCCGCTGCGCTGATGCAGACGGCGGTGGTGCGCGGCCGCTTTGCCGAACTGCTGGGCGAAGGCCTGCTGCCCAGGAGCGAACTGGAAAACCTGTTTGTCACCGGCATGTTCTCGCTGCTGGACAAGCTGCTCGGCATACCGATGGAAGAAATCCTGAACACGGTGCGCCTGCCGGATAGCGTGGCGCAGGCGCTGCTGTCGGGCGATGGCATCTACGGTCCTTTCCTGGCGCTGGTGCAGGCCTGCGAATCCCGGGACGGCGATGCGCAGGCGCAGGCCGATGCGCTGTTTCTGTCCACCTCCCAGGTCAACCGTGCCCACTTCGCGGCGCTGGTCTGGGCCCAGACGCTGAAGCTGTAAGTGACAGTTTAAAAACTTGTTGGCAACTTTTGCGGTCTGAGTATGTTTGGCTTGCGTATCTGGAGGCCGAGATGTGGACGCAGGAGAACAGAGGAAGGCATGAGGTTGAGCGGTCCCGGGCAAAGCGAGGCTATCCGACCGACGTAAAA
>JAFAGG010000034.1 GCA_023422955.1 Pseudomonadota bacterium
ATGCCTGCCTTGGTCAGGGCATTGAACAGGGAGGACTTGCCGACGTTGGGCATGCCGACGATACCGCATATGAGGCTCATGACATTCCTTTAATCATCTTTGCACCATCGCATGGACCGGTAGCGAAGCGGCGCTAGGCGCACGCGGCCGGGGATGGTCAGGAGGGAGGCAAGGCTGCAGGCCGAGGCCTCGCCGAAAAGTGCACATTGTAACCGTTACGGTGCGCACTCAGCAAAGGACAGCGATAAGGAAAGCGTGAAGGGAAGGGCATCAAGGACATCGCAGCTGAAGGAGGAAATGCCGATGCCCTGAAAGGGGTGAATCAAGCAGCGTCCTAAGCCTTATGCAGATGAAGCTGGGCCGTTTTTCTTCCTTCATCGAAGGCCTCAAGCAGCGCGTACTTCAGATGCATGATTTCCATGCACACCGGCGGCGGAAAGCCGCGGCGGATGTCGAGGCGATCATTAAAAAGCAGGCTGTCGATATAGCGTTCGCATTGCACCGGTTGTCCCCACAAGCCGGCAAGCTGATTGGCGATGCGCGGAAATTGCTGAATGAGCGAACGCAGTTCGAGGCAGGAAGGCAGTTGGCCGACCCATCGCCGGGTTTCAGGCAGCAATCCTTCTTTCTCCCCCAACTCCTTGCTGTGTGCGCTATGCAGGTGATCTACGTTCATGTCCCCTCCCAAGGATCCGAACCATCATTGCGGCGTTTCGACGTAAGGATGCTAACAGAGGGTGCGGCTGCCCCGGGATGATAGGTGCGCGAAGTTTGCGCTAGATAAATAAGTTCCTTACATCCTGTTACGCAAAAGAGGGCTTTTGAAGGTGCGAATGGCGCAAGGCAAATGCAGGTGCATGAGGAAGATCAGAGCGCTCTCAGCGCGATGAGTGTAAGTGCATCATTGCCGTCTCAAACTCGCCCTTGCACAGCAAGGGGATGACGGCGAGGCTGTTGTCTATCGCCTCATCAATCAGCTTCTGCTCTTCAGCGCGGGGACGATGCAGGACAAAATCCACCACTGCCTGTTGCAGGCCGCTAGTGCGCGGATGGCCGATGCCCAGGCGCAGGCGCCAGTAATCCTGGGTGCCGAGCGCCGCAGTGATGTCCTTGAGGCCGTTATGTCCGCCGGAAGAGCCGCCCTTCTTGATCTTGGCACTGCCCGGCGGCAGGTCCAGTTCATCGTGCACGACCAGGATTTCATCCGGCGCGATCTTGAAAAAGCGCGCCAGTGCGCCGACCGACTGGCCGGAGCGGTTCATGTAGGTTTGCGGCTGCAGCAGCCAGATTTCCTGGTCCGCGATGCGTGTCTTGGCGGCGAAGGCATGGAAGCGGCTTTCCCGGCTCAGCGGCAGGGTGGCAAGGCGATCGACCAGCCAGAAGCCGGCATTGTGTCGGGTTTGCGCATATTCGGAGCCTGGATTGCCCAAGCCGGCGATTAATCGAATGGCCATGAGTGAAAAATCTGGAAAAGCTGCATTATCCCGAGTAGGGACGAGACTGGCAATGAAGCAGAAATGAAAAACCCGCCACGCGGGCGGGTTCTTGTTGCGATGCGACGCAGCTTATTGCGCAGCTTCGCCTTCACCTTCACCTTCGGACTTGGCGCCGGCCGGTGCGGTTGCGGTGGCCACGGTCAGGTTTTCCTGGCTCACTGCCGCCACGCCTTTCGGCAGCTTCACATCAGCCAGATGGATGATGCCGCCGCTTTCCACATTGCTCAGGTCCACTTCGATGGATTCAGGCAGATCGCCCGGCAGGCAGCTCACATCCAGTTCGTTCAGCACGTGGCTGATGACGTTGGCGTGCAGTTTGACGGCTGGCGATACGTCTGCGTTCACGAAGCGCAGAGGCACTTTCACGTGAATTTTTTGCTTGGCATCGACGCGCTGGAAATCCGCGTGCAGAACCAGGGCTTTGTATGCGTGCACCTGGAAATCGCGCAGCAGCACTTTTTCAACCTTGCCATCGATTTCCATGTCGAGGATGGAGGAATGGAACGCATCTTTTTTCAGCGCGTGGTACAGCGCATTGTGATCCAGGGCGATCGTAACGGGTGCTTGCTCGCCACCATAGATGATGCCGGGAGTTTGGCCCGCGTTGCGCAGGCGGCGGCTCGCTCCGGACCCCTGCTCATTGCGTGGGAATGCAACTACTTTCATTTTTAAGCTCCAAAAATTGCAAGGCTGGCCTTGCGGTGGAATCCCCCGCGACCAGGGGATTTAAAAAGAGACGGGGAAGCAAGCTGCCCCGTCTCGTCAATCTAGTATTTATTCGGCAAACAGCGACATCACGGAGTCGCCCTTGGTGATGCGACGTATCGTTTCACCCAGCAGGCCAGCGCAAGTCAGCTGGCGGATCTTCGGACAGGCGCGCGCTTTTTGCGTCAGCGGGATGGTGTCCGTCACGACCAGTTCATCCAGCGGCGAATCGGTAATGCGATCCACTGCCGGACCCGACAGCACGGGGTGCGTACAGTAGGCAACCACTTTCTTCGCACCGCGCTCCTTCAGGACTTCGGCGGCCTTGGTCAGGGTGCCGGCCGTATCGACCATGTCGTCCATGATCACGCAGTTGCGGCCTTCAACTTCACCGATGATGTTCATCACTTCCGAGACATTCGCCTTGGGACGGCGCTTGTCGATGATCGCGAGGTCGCAATCCAGCCGCTTGGCCAGCGCACGGGCGCGCAC
>JAFAGG010000021.1 GCA_023422955.1 Pseudomonadota bacterium
GCAGCATACAAACCAAAAAGTCCTGACACCTTTCGGTATCAGGACTTCAAATTGGTGCGGCTGGCAGGAATCGAACCCACGACCCCTTGGTTCGTAGCCAAGTACTCTATCCAGCTGAGCTACAGCCCCTGATATCGCCATAATTGCCGGCGAATACTGCATCGAAAAATCCCGAAAGAGGATGTTCTCATTGCAGCAGGACGCGAATTGTATCACCGTATTTGATCCGTGTGCTGCCCCAATGCAATTCTTCTTCCGGGTTCACGATTATTTTTTGCTTTTACCGTTTTACGCCGGCATGTTTCTCTCATAGCAGAAGCTAGAACTTAATGCGCCGCCGATCATTCCAATGCTGCAGCAGGTGCCTGACAATTTTTATCGCATCACCGCTGAGGATGATCGCCGCAACGAAAATCAACGATGAAAGAACGCCCCATCCTGTTCAGCGCTCCCATGGTGCGCGCCCTGCTCAATGGAGAAAAAACCCAGACACGGCGCATCGCGAAAGCAGCCAATACAACCGACCATCCGCGCTCCGAACCCAATGATTCCCGCCTCGCTTCTCCTTTCGGCCACGCTGGCGACAGACTATGGGTCAAGGAAACCTGGAGCACGCAGCCCGAATGGGATCATCTGAAGCCTTCCGAACTGAATGCCGAACAACTGAAAACCTTGTGTTATCACGCTGATGGACAAGCGTGCGGGAAAACCCGCTCTTCCCTGTTCCTGCCGCGCCGTGCCAGCCGCATCCTGCTGCAGATCGTTCATGCAAGAAAAGAACGGCTGCAGGATATGCATCATGCAGATGCGATAGCGGAAGGGATGAGCGGCCCCGAAGCGCTTGCCGACTATGCCAGGCTCTGGGACCGGATCAATGGAAAAGGCAGCTGGAGCGGCAATCCCTGGGTATGGGTCGTCATTTTCAGGCCTATATTCAAGCCTATAGATTGAGCCGCCGCCAACTGCTTATCCCGCGATTTTCCCGGCACTTTCATTTGCCATGCAAAAGGGCTTTTAAAAATATTTGATTAGGTGCTATAATTTCGCCTCGCGCGGCTGTAGCTCAGCTGGATAGAGTACTTGGCTACGAACCAAGGGGTCGTGGGTTCGATTCCTGCCAGCCGCACCAGTTTTACCGAGGTAATTTGACGGGTTAGTGTTTGCACTAACCCGTTTTTATTTTGTCTTCGTTTTTTATTCCCGCACTTGTACTTAACGGCAATTCAGCCGGATGCAGGAGCGCTTCATGCTGATCATTACTTCTGCAGTTGCCCTACCCGATCACGAGATCGACATTCGGGCAATGCGCGCTCAAGGGCCCGGCGGCCAGAATGTCAACAAAGTTTCCTCAGCCATTCACCTGCGCTTTGACATCAAGCGCTCATCCCTGCCGGACGCGTGGAAAACCCGCCTTTTGCAAATCAAGGATCATCGCCTGACTCAGGATAGCGTCGTGGTCATCAAGGCGCAAGGATCGCGCAGCCAGGACAAGAATCGGGAAGAAGCCTTGCACAGGCTTCAGGAGATGATCAGGGATGCGATGGTTGAACCGCGCGAGCGGATTGCTACCCGCCCCAGTCGCAGTGTCAGGAAAAAACGGCAGGAACAAAAACGCGCCCATTCCCAACTCAAGAAGCTGCGCACCGCCGTGCAAAGCTGAGAAAGAAGCAGATGTGTGTCAATGGCGATAGAGCTCGCGACCGGCTTCGTTGATTTCATGGCGCAAGGCGCGCCGCTGCTCCGGGCTTAATTTGTTTTCTTCGCTGCGAACCGATGCGGATGGCATCCATTCCTTGTAGGTTACCGGCGACACCCTATCCTGCCCGTCCCAGGTTCCGTCTATGTAGCCCTGTCCGCTTGCGTGCGAGGCTGCGCCTTGTCCGTACGGATCTCCCGCGTATTGCGCAGGACCAAACTCCAATTCGAGTTCCGAATTGGCAAAACCCGTTCCCATGCCAAGCAGGGATAACAGGGATATACTGATGCTTCGTATCAACGAGTTCATCTCTGGTGCCTTGATGTATAGATGACTGTATGGCGATATATGGCTACAGTGTAGGGCCAGGGCTTGGAAGGGGAAATCACCTAGGGGTAACGTCTGTAACTCTTTGTAATGGGCTTGATTGAAATATCTCAATGACTGTTCCTGTGCACTACACTACCGACTATGAATACCACTACCGAGACTAAAAGCGATAACGCACCCCGGCCAAAAATCCTCGTTGTCGACGACGACATTCGCTTGCGCGATTTGCTGCGCCGCTATCTGACAGAGCAAGGTTTCCAGGTTGTTACCGCAGAAAATGCTCCAGCCATGAACAAGCTGTGGCTGCGTCAACGCTACGACTTGCTGGTACTGGACCTGATGCTGCCGGGCGAAGATGGCTTGTCCATCTGCCGCCGGCTACGCGGCGCTGGCGACAATACGCCCATCATCATGCTCACTGCAAAAAGTACCGATGTGGATCGCATCGTCGGACTGGAAATGGGTGCAGACGACTATCTGCCCAAGCCCTTCAATCCGCGTGAACTAGTCGCCAGGATCAATGCCGTGCTGCGCCGCAAGGCGCCGGAAGAAGCGCCGGGCGCACCTTCGGAAGCGCCGGAAAGTTTTGCATTCGGCGATTTCGTGCTGGACCTGGGTACGCGTACGCTGCGCAAGAATGGCGAGCTGATTACGCTGACCACCGGCGAATTCTCGGTGCTGAAAGTATTCGCCCGCCATGCACGCCAGCCTTTGTCGCGTGAAAAGCTGATGGAAATGGCGCGCGGCCGTGAATACGAAGTGTTCGACCGCAGCCTCGACGTGCAGATTTCGCGTCTGCGCAAGCTGATAGAACCCGATCCCTCCAATCCGCTCTATATCCAGACCGTCTGGGGACTGGGCTATGTTTTCATTCCGGAAGGTCGCCCGCGCTGACTGACGGTACTGCATCTTCATGCCTCTCACCTTGCCGCGACTACGCCTGCTGAAAAAAGGTCAATTCTGGCGCAAGCGCCTGAGCTGGCTTAGAAGCGGGCTGTTCTGGCGCACCTTCTTCCTGCTGACCTTCCTGATCGTGGTCAGCATGGCGGTATGGATCACCAGTTACTGGTTTTTCGAACGTGCTCCCCGCGCGCACCAGGTTGCCGCCCGCGTCATCTCCATGGTGACCATCACCCGCTCCGCATTGCTGCACTCCGCACCGGACATGCGCCGCGAACTCCTGTTCGACCTTGCCAGCAATGAAGGCATACGCGTGTACTCGCGCGAACCGACCGATACCGTCGTCGCGCCGGCCGATAGCAGCCTGATGCCGCTCGTTACGCACATGGTCAGGGAAAGACTGGGCGACAACACCCGCTTCGCAGACAAGGTGAATGACATCACCGGTTTCTGGGTCAGTTTTGAGATCGAGGATGATCAGTACTGGCTGATGCTGGACAGGCGGCGCATGGAAGATACCTCCGGCTTGCAATGGCTGGGCTGGGCCGGCGCCGCGCTATTGCTGGCAATGCTGGGCGGCGTTTTCATTTCGCGCCTGATCAACCTGCCGCTGGCGCGCATCAGTTCCGCTGCGCGTGCGCTGTCGCGCGGGCAAGGCGTGCCGCCGCTACCCGAAGAAGGCCCGGTGGAAATCCGGGAAATGAACCGGAACTTCAATCAGATGGTGGAGGATCTGGAGCGCCTGGAAGCCGACCGCAATGTAATTCTGGCCGGCATCTCGCATGATTTGCGCACGCCTATTTCGCGCATGCTGCTGGAAGTGGAAATGGCCGGACTGCCGGACGATGCGCGGGTAGGCATGCAAGCCGACCTGGCGCAGATGGATGCCATCATTGCGCAATTCCTCGATTTCGCCAGGCCGGGAGACAGCAAGAATTTCAATCCCATCGATCTCAGCGGCCTGTTAAGCGAGGTGACGCAGCATGCTTCCCGACTGCCGGACGTGGTGCTGCACAGTCGCATCACGCCTGCACTGCGCACCATGGGTGATGAGACCGATCTGAAACGGGTAATCAACAACCTGATCGAGAACGCCAGGCGTTACGGCAAGTCCGCCGATTCACAGAAGGCAGAGATCGAACTGGATTGTGAAGCCGCTGGAAAACATGCAGTCATCATGCTGACTGACCGGGGAAAAGGCGTGCCGGAAAAGGAAATTCCCTACCTGCTGCGACCCTTTACCCGCATGGACAATGCACGCGGCCAAGCCAATGGCGCCGGCCTGGGGTTGGCCATCGTGGACCGGATAGTGCAGCGCCACCAGGGCAAGCTGCACGTCACCAACCGCCCGGGCGGCGGCTTTTCCATACGCATCATCCTGCCTCTGATCAACAACCCCACCTCTCAGCAGCCAAAGGAAGAAGCCAAGCCGAGTCAGTGATCGTGATCGCCGGTAATCGGTCCATCCTTGAACAAGGTCTCGCGCAATTCTTCATCGAGCTTGGGATCGCGCCGCCGTATCCATTCCAGCACCATGGCGGCGTGCTCTTTTTCCTCATCGCGGTTATGGACCAGGATAGCCTTCAATTCCGGATCGGCGGCTGCGTCGATGCGCTGGTTATACCAGTCCACCGCTTCCAGTTCTTCCATCAGCGAAGTGATGGCGCGATGCATGTCGCGGGTCGCGTCGGAAAGCCTGTCATAAGGCTCGTGATAACCTTCATTTGCCATTTTCTTCCTCGTCTATGCATGAAGCCCGCCCTGCAAGCGACAAGGCAAAACACAATCGCAAAAGATTTCAATAAAAAATCGGGATGCGCTTGCTTGCCGGAGTGTAGCGGGAGCGTTATGAGCATACGCCTGATCGCCAGGCGCTGCAGTGCAATGCAAGATTAAGAAAGAAATGCGACCGGAGTTTTGGCGATCGACAAGAAAAGGGAATTATTCGAAAACGTTTGCGAACTGCCGAGCAATCTTAGAGCGTCTAACAAAATCATAAATTTGCTGTCGAATCGCCATTCGGTATTTCTCTGAGGAGAAGCGACATGGCACGCGAACTGGTTGATGATGCATTATGGGAAATGGTGAAGCCGTTATTGCCGGC
>JAFAGG010000031.1 GCA_023422955.1 Pseudomonadota bacterium
CCCCCCGGCCGCGGGCGCGCGGGGCGGCGGCTTTTCCGAAGCGCCCTTGCTGCAGACGCCGGCATCGATCAGCGTTTTCACGCAGCAGCAGATGGAAGACCAGGGCATACGCACGACCACGGATATCGTCAAATACGATGCCAGCCTGAACGAAGCCTACAACGCAATCGGCTATGCCGAACAATTCTCGATACGCGGTTTCGCGCTCGACAACTTCTCCAGCTATCGCAAGGATGGCTTGGCGATTTCCAGCGATGCCGCCATCCCGCTGGAAAACAAGGAACGCATCGAGGTGCTGAAAGGCCTGGCGGGTCTGCAGGCCGGCATCACCACGCCGGGCGGCCTCGTCAATTACGTGACCAAGCGGCCAACCGATACGCCCTTGCGCTCGGCCACGGTAGGCGCGAGCGAACGCGGCACGCTGTACGGCGCGGTCGATGTGGGCGGTCGCTTTGAAGACAAGCGCTTCGGCTATCGCATCAATGCCGCGACTGAGCGCTTGCGCTCCTACGTGCGCGGCGCCGATGGCGAACGCCATTTCGTGTCCGGTGCTTTCGACTGGCGCATTTCACCTTCCTCGCTGCTGGCGCTGGACATGGATTACCAGCACAAGTCGCAGGTGACGGCAGCCGGTTATCAACTGATAGGCGGCACTGCGCTGCCGACCGGCATCAATCCCAAGGTCAACCTCAACGACCAGCCCTGGACCCGGCCGGTTGAAACCGATAGCGGCAATATCGGACTGCGCTTTGAGCACAAGCTGGATGAAAACTGGAAAACGACGCTGGCTGCAAATTGGAACAAGACGCGGCGGGATGACTATGCGGCGTTTCCGGCAGGATGCGGGGCAATTTATCCTGGCTTTTGCGCCAACGGGGATTTCGATCTGTACGACTACAAGAGCGAGAACGAAGCGAAAACCATATTCAGCACTCAGGCGCTGGTGCAGGGCAAGTTTGTTACAGGCACCGTCTCGCATGATCTGACCGTCGGCGCTTCCACACAAAGCCGTCGCGATCGTTTCGGCGACTTTGTATATGACTGGGTGGATAACAGCAATATCTATAACCCCACGGTAAATCTCGCGGGAGCACCCATCGCCGGCTCGCCCAATGTAAGCGACCCTGTCGGCCTGCGCCGCCGCGATACCGAACGTTCGATCTTTATGCAGGATGTAGTCGGTCTGAACGAGCAGTGGAAATTGCACGCAGGCCTGCGCTATGTCGAAACCGAACGCGACCAGTTCAGCGCCTCGGCTCAGACCGGCAGCTACGAGAAGAGCCACGTGCTGCCGAATGTCGCGCTGGTCTACAGCCCGAATGCCGCTGTATCGGTTTATGGCTCCTATTCAAAAGGATTGGAGCATGGCGGCACAGCGCCGCTATGGACCGCCAATGAAACCGAGGTCCTGGACCCGGCTCGCTCACGGCAGCTTGAACTAGGCATCAAGGCGGCATTGAGCCGCGATCTCGCGGTTTCCGCATCGATATTCGATATCCGCAAACCGCACGAGTACCTGGAATACAACAGCAACACGTATATGCGTAGCGGCGATGCGGTACATCGCGGCCTGGAACTGGCTGCGCAAGGTCGCGTGACACGCGATCTTCAGATAGGAGCCAGCCTGATTGCACTCGATACCGAAACCCGCAACACCGGTGACGTCAATATCGAAGGTAAGCGCGTTTCCAATGTGCCGGAATTCAAAAGCACGGTCTATGCAGACTATATGCTGCGCCAGGTGCCGGGGCTAAGCGTGAACGGCAGCTGGCAGTACAGCGGCGACAAGATCTTCGCGCCGAACAGCGTCACGCGCGCGGAAGTGCCGGGCTATAACGTCTTCAATGCCGGCCTGCGCTATGTAACCACGGTTGCCGGCCACGCGACGACGCTGCGCTTCAATGTCCATAACCTGTTCGACAAGTTCTACTGGCGCGATGCCAGTGCGCAGCTGGATGGTTATCTGCTGGCAGGCGCTCCGCGTACCTTCAGCCTGTCTGCGCAGGTGGATTTCTGATCCGGGCACGCTTCCTGAAAGGCGCACGATGTGCGCCTTTTTTATTACCCGGGCAGCAGGTAGTGATAGTGCGTGATGATTGCGCGACCTGCTTGCTTAAGCAGCAGGCACTCTTGGCGGAACCTCACTAGCGCAGGTAAGCCGCAACCTGACGTACGCGTTCCTCCACGTCACCCTCGGCCAGCAGGTAGGCAATGCCGCGTTCATTCAAGGTATCCAGCAGTTGCGCATGAATCGCTTGCCGCACTTCTTCAGATTCACGCTGCAGGCCATCCGGCATCCAGGGGCCGGTGGGTGCGGTGACGATGGTGAAGTCATAGCCATGCTGATGCGCGAGCATTTCCAATTGCGCATCGACGCGACCGAAGTAGAAACGGCTGTAGATGGCCGTCATCAAGGGCGTGGTGTCGCAGAACAGATAAGACCTTGCCTGTTCCAGGCTTTGTCTTTCACGTTCAATTTGAGTCGTGGCGATGAGGAACTGTTCATGTTCCTGCGGCGTGCGCTGCAGCGTCTCGACGAATTCCCTCAGGTACTCGGGCACCCACAACGTGCCGTAATGCGCGGCCAGGGCAGATGCCAGCGTGGACTTGCCGGTGGATTCAGCGCCCAGCAGCGCAACGCGTGTAACGGAAGACTTGCTCATGGTTGGGAAGCGCTGGCAGACAGGGCAGGATCTTTCTGATCGGAAGCCAGCGATTTCTTCCAGGCGCGCAAGCCCAGCATCGCCATCACCACGAAGATCGCATACAGCACGGCGGTCAGCATCAGGTCCTTGTACACGTACAGGCCGATGTAGAGCAGATCGACCACGATCCACACATACCAGCTCTCGACCTTCTTGCGCGCCAGCAGCAGTTGCCCGAGCAGGCTGCCGGCGGTCAGGAAGGCATCGGAGTAAGGCACATCGGTGTCGGTGTAGGCGCTTAAGAACAGCGCAATCACAACGAAGCCCGCCAGCCAGGCAAAGGCTGACATCGCCCACCCCGATACAGGCAGGCGAGACACTCTGAGCACCTGGTGCGCATCACCGCCATGCAGCCATTGATACCAGCCCCAGATCGAGACGGCGATAAAGACGAATTGCAGGCTGGTGTCGCCGTACAGGCGCGCGCCGAAAAACACGGCTGCATACAGCGCCGATGACAGGATGGAGAACAACCAGGCCCAGGGATTCTGGCGGATATTGAGCGCCACGGTAATGAGCGCCAGCACGAAGGAAACCAGTTCGAGCGGCGTCGTGACTATGCCGAATAACGGCAAGGGATCATTCATGCAGTGAAACGGGACAGAGGGTTGGAAAGTTTGCCGCTATTGTAGGGGCAAACCCTCATTCTGTCGCCGCGCAGGCGGGAAGACGGACGTTCCCACGATGAATAAGCCGGAACCGGCGTTCCGGCTGCCTCCCGGTTAAATCATCTGGAACAGCGACAGGCCGGAAACGGTCACGAAAGTTTTCTGCGCGGCTTCCAGCGCCACCTGCTGGCGCGCCAGATCGCTCAGCGCTTTCACGTAATCTAGATCCTGCAGGTCGGAGATCGCTTCATCGTAATAGAGATCGCGGTCCAGTCCAGCATTGTCCAGCTTGTCGATCTCCTGCAAGCGCGCGCCGACCGAGGCGCGCACCGCCAGCACGCTATCGAGCATGCTCGCCATTTCCACGCTAGACTGGTTCAGGCCGTTCTGGAATTGAGCCCGTTCCGCGCCCCCGGAAGCGGGCTGCTTAAGCACGTCGATCAGTTCCTGCACGCTGGCAAAAACACTCTTTTTCTGGCTCGGCTCCAGGGTGAAGCTATCTCCATCGGCAGGCTGGCCGGTGATATTGAACTGCAGGTTGCCGACCTCGATGGACGCTCCTTCGGTGAAAGCCCTGCCGGTCGGCGCAATCGCGGTATTGGTGGCGGAGTCCATCACGTCATAGGTGGTAACGCCGTTGTTGACCGTGAAAACGATCTCATGTCCCGGCACCGTAGCCGGTGCGCCATTCAGCACAGCGCCCTGGCTGAATACGCCCGTGCCGGTATTGCCTGCGTCCGCCACGACCGCGAAGCTGCCGTTGCCCGTTCGCAGGGTTTCGAAAACGTCGGCGCCGGAATCGCTCAGCGCGATCTGCCGGTCGTTGCCTATCTTCAGCATGCGCTGTCCCTGGTCGCCGTTGTAGCTCACGCCGCCGGACGTCACGGTAAAAGGCTGATTGGTGACGTTGTAGCCGCCAAAAATATAATTGCCGGAACCGTCCTTGCTATTGGCGATGCCCAGCATGTCATCGAAGCGCCCCTGCAGCTCGATGGCGAGATAGCGGCGCTCTTCGTTTCCGAGCGAAGGGTTACCCGCCTTGACGACCAGTTCCTGGATATCCTGCACGACCGCAGTCAGCTGGCCCAGCGCGCCTTCTTCCTGCGCCAGCAAGCTCTTGGCCTGATTGCGGTTGACGCCATACTGCTCATTGACGGACTTCCCCTGGCTCAGTTCCAGCACGCGCGCGGACCCGATGGGATCGTCCGACGGCGTCAGGATGCGCTTCATACTCGATATCTGCTGCTGCGTCCTGACCGCGCTGCCCTGCATCTCGCTGATACGCGACGCGCCCATCTCATACAACATGTTGGTGCTGATGCGCATGATCTTTTCTCCTGCCTGGCCGCTTAGCGACCGATGCTCAATAAGGTGTCAAACAGCACGGTTGCCGTCTGCATGACTTTGCCGGCGGCCTGGTAAGCCTGCTGGTAACGGATCAGGTTGCTGGCTTCCTCATCCAGGTTCACGCCGGAAACCGACTGCTGCGCCTGGACTGCCTGCGTATAAAGCTTGGATGCGCCGGCGCTGGTCACCTCGGCCTCGCGCGTCATGTTGCCGATCATGCTGACCATTTGCGCATACGCGCCCTGGAAAGTCAGGCCGCCTTCTATCGTACGACCCTCTTGCAGATTGCCGAGCAATACGGCGTTGCGGCCATCGCCGGCCACGTTCTGATTGGCAGCGATCCCGAATTCGTCTCCATCGCCGGGCTGCCCGCTGATGGTGATTTCCATGCCGTCGAAGCGGTAGGTTGCGCCGGCGGTATACGGGACCGGATCTCCCGGCGTGGTCGGTGGCGATTCGACGCCATTGACGATCACCGTCACCGCTGCGCCCGCCGGAAATCCGGTAAGGCTGCCGGTAGGGCCGGCACTGGCATCGAAGGAGAGCGTTAGCGCCGATCCCAGCGGCGTAAAGCCCGGCAGCACCGTGCCGGCGCTGATCTGGCCGGTGCCGGTATTGCTCAGCGGTGCGCTGGTCGCGATAGGCGCGGCAACCGCAATGTCGCTCCTGCTGGTAACGGCCACCTTGAGCTCGGAAATAATGGAAGCGGTCGGGCGAATCAGGTAAGACTCGCCGGCCTGCGGCGTGCCGGCAAAATCCAGGCTGAGGCCGTCGACCGGGCCCAAGTCGGCGACAGTCGCTGCGGAGCCGAGGTTTTTCCCGTCGCTCAAGCGAGTCAGGTGATACTGGGTGCCGTCGTACTGGATGCGGTAATCGCTGGCAGTCAGCGCGCTTGAATCAGCCAGCGTTGCCGTGATCACGCCGTCGCCGAGATTGCTCCCGGCCCTGGCCTGCGTGTTGATCGCGAAGAAATCGCCGCCCATTTGCCCGTCCTGGGTCAGGCCCAGACGATGCTGCGCATTGAAGCTCATGGCCAGCGCAGCGGCCATGCGGCCCAGTTCGTTCTGCGTGGCATCCAGCGTGCGCGAACGGAATTCCAGCAAGCCGCCGATGCGCCCGCCGCTCAGCGTACTTTCCGGCAGCACCTGGGTGGAATTATTGACCACATAACCGATCTGGAGACGCTGCTTGTCGGTGCCGTGCTGCACGGTAGTCAGGCTGAAAGTCTGCGTGCCCATCACCAGCGGCTGGCCGTTGCCGATGAAAACGTTGTAGCTGTTGCCGTGCTTGACCACGCTGACATTGATTTCCTTGGCCAGGTCGGCCACCAGCTGATCCCGCTGGTCCAGCAAGTCATTGGCCGAATTGGACCCCAGCGCTCCCTGCGCCTTTTCAATCGCATCGTTGAGCTGGGAAATCTGCTTGGCGTAGGCGTTGATGGTAGTGACGCTGGCCGTGATCTCGCTGTTGACGCCGGCGCCGAGCTCGGTGAGCTGCTGATCCATGGAACGCAGGCTTGCGACCATGCTGTTGGCGGACGAAAGCAGGCTCTGGCGCGACTCCGCGCCATTGGGCGAAGCGCTGATGTTCTGCACGTTCTTGAAGAAATCCTGCAAGGCCGGCGACACGCCGCTCTTGGGATCGGCGACCAGGGAATCGATGTATCTGGCCTGGGTGTAATAGCTATCCAGCCGGCTCTTTGCGCTCTGCGCGGATACTACCTGGTTGCCCAGAAACTCGTTGTAGACGCGCGTAATGGTCGCGATCTCCGTACCCCGGCCTACGAAGCCGAAACCCATGTTCTGTCCGGCCAGCGCCGCCTGCACGACGATCTGGCGGTTGTAGCCGGGCGTGGAGGCATTGGCTACGTTATGTCCGGTCGTGGCAAGTCCTGCCTGTGCGGCGGCCAGTGCGCTTTGCCCGATATTGAGGATGGATGACATCAGCTTTCCTTCTCTATTCTTCTCTTATCAACGGCAGCAAGACCGCGAAACTTTAACTTGGCTTTTCACCCCCTCCCCTTCAAGGGGAGGGTTAGGGGTGAAGCAAGGGTTTCAGGCGACATGTCGCCTG
>JAFAGG010000114.1 GCA_023422955.1 Pseudomonadota bacterium
GCCACGAGCAGTACACGCGCAACATGGTGACCGGCGCTTCCACTGCCGATGCGGTGGTAATCCTGATCGACGTATCGAAAGTGAAGTTCGACGACCAGGGCAACGCGGAACTGCTGATCCAGACCAAGCGCCACTCCACCATCGCGCACCTGCTGCAAATCCAGCATGTGATCATCGCGGTCAACAAGATGGACCTGGTCGATTACGACCAGACCGTGTACGACCGCATCGTCGCGTCCTACACCAAGTTCGCGCAGCAGCTCGGCCTGAAGGATATCCACCCGATTCCGCTGTCGGCGCTGGCTGGCGACAACGTGGTCGCCGCTACCGACAAGATGTCCTGGTATCAGGGTCCTACCCTGATCGAGCTGCTGGAATCGCTGTCGGTCTACGACGAAGAACATGCTTCGCCACTGCGCTTCCCGGTGCAACTGGTGGCGCGCCACGACGGCGACAAGGCCAACGACTTCCGCGGCTACATGGGTCGCGTGGAAGCCGGCCAGATCAGCAAGGGCGACAAGCTGGTGGTGCAACCTGGCGGCCAGAGCGCAACCGTCAAGGACATCGTTACGCTGGACGGCTCGCTCGACACGGCTGTGGCAGGCCAGTCGATCACGGTACTGCTGGACGAATACCTGGACATCTCGCGCGGCGACATGCTGGCCTCGGCCGAGCAGCCGGCCACGCTGCTGAAGAATGTAATCGCCGATGTGTGCTGGCTGTCGGAAGAACCGATGGACTTGCGTCGCAAGTACTGGCTCAAGCACACCACCCGCCAGGTCGGTGCGCGCGTCACAAAAATCGAGTCGCTGCTGGACATCAACACCCAGCAAAAGCAGGAAGGCGATGCGCTGACGCTGAACGGCATTGCGCGCATCAATCTGACCGTGCAGCAACCGCTGGCAGCGGACGCCTACGATAAAATCCGTGCCACCGGCGCTTTCATCCTGATCGACGAAGTCACACACCAGACTGTCGCTGCCGGCATGATCCGCACAGCCTAGTTGGAGCGCACGATGGCAGACGGCCCAAAAGCGGGGCAAGAGAGGACCGGTAAGGTTGTATTGATCGGTGCCGGTCCCGGGGCCGCCGATCTCATCACGGTACGCGGCGCGCGCCTGCTGGCGCAGGCCGACGTCGTGCTCTACGACGCGCTGGTGACGGCAGACATGCTGGCACTGGCGCCGCAGGCCGAAAAGATCAACGTCGGCAAACGTTGCGGCCAGCGCTCCACCGACCAGAAAATCATCAATCAATTGCTCGTCGAATGCGCGGGCAAATATCGCCTCACGGTACGCCTGAAAGGCGGCGACCCGATGCTGTTCGGCCGCGCCGATGAAGAACTGACCGCGCTGGAATCCCACGGCATAGAAGTCGAAGTCGTGCCCGGCATCACCACCGCGCTGGCCGCCGCCGCCAGCAGCCTGCAACCGCTGACCAAACGCGGCATCGCGCGCAGCGTCGCCTTTTTCACGTCCAGCACCGCGCCTGGCGAAACCGACGAAGTCGCCATGCCCAACTGCGACACGCTGGTGCAGTACATGGGCGGCCGCGAAGCGATCGCCACCGCGCAGCGCCTGCTGGCGCAGGGACGTTCGCCGACCACGCCGGTCGTCATCGTGGAAAATTGCAGCCGGCCGGATGAAGCGGTGCTGTACCTGGATTTGAAGAATCTGGAAAAAGGCTTGTCCAGCCGCACCGGGCCGGTGCTGGTGATGATAGGCGCGGCACTGGCACGTCGCGATCATGCCGGGGTCGCCACCCTTGCTGCGACCAACGAAGAAAAGGCCTGACAATCAGGTACACAGTACAAAAATAACAAATAACCGAAATCGAGCGTAATCACGGCGAACCGGGCTTGCACAGCAAGAGAGGATTTATACCAAATCCTGTTTTCGGCTAAACTGCCGCCCAACTGATAACGCAAGGAAATTCCGTGACAAAGCTCAACCTGGCAGTCGCCACCACTCGTTTCATTCCCGCTGTCGACATTTCCCCCCGCTTTGCAGCAAGCTTCCCTGGCCATCCCTGCAAGAAGGCCACGCCAGCTCGCGAGGTCCGCCCATGAACGCCCCCGTCAACCAAGCCCTGTTGACGGACGTTTCTTCACCCGCAGTCCAGGAAACGCCCCCCCACACCTGGCGCTTCTTCAGGGCTGGCGGCTTCGACCAGGTCAGCCTCAGTACCGGTGCCGACCTTCTCCACCTTGGTCAGCTCGACCAGAAGCTGTGGGTCGCTCTCTCCTGCCCGGTGAAGGGCCTGGAATTCGATACCCGCACCCTGGCACTGCTGGACACGGACGGCGACGGCCATATCCGCGCCCCGGAACTGATCGCCGCGGTGGAGTGGGCTGCCGCTCGCCTCCATTCTCCCGATACGCTGGTGAAGGGCGGTCCGCTGGCTCTCGCGGACATCAACCCGGAAAGCGACGACGGTGCCCGCCTGCTGAACTCGGCACGGCATGTGCTGGACGGCCTGGGCAAGAACGACCACAGCCACATCAGCGTCGAGGATGTGGGCGACAGCAACCGCATTTTCTCCGGCATGGCTTTCAACGGTGACGGCATCATCACCGCTGCGGCCTGTGACGACACCCTGCAGCCCCTACTCGCCGCCATCATGGACAAATCGGGCAGCGTGCCGGACCGCAGCGGCGAGCCGGGCATCGATCAGGCCTTCGTCGACCGCTTTTTCACCGAAGCTCAGGCCTGGGTGGACTGGCAGACGCGCGCTCAGGACGATGCCAGCCTGCTGCCCCTGGGCGCTGCAACAGAGGCAGCCTTTGCCGCCCTGGTCGCGGTACGTACCAAGGCGGACGATTATTTCACCCGCTGCCACCTCGCCGCCTTCGACCCGCGCGCCGGGGAATTGCTGAATGGCGCGCCGGAGGATATTCGCGCCCTCGGCACCCGAAGCCTGACCGCGAACGATGCCGACCTGGCAGCCCTGCCCCTGGCCCATGTCCAGGCCGGCGGCGACCTGCCGCTGGTATCCGGTGTCAATCCGGCGTGGGCCATCGCCCTGGCGGCCCTTCGCGAGCAGGTGGTGCAGCCGCTTCTGGGGGATAGGGAGCACCTGACTGCCGAGGAATGGCAGGACCTCAAGGACCGCTTCGCCGCCTACGAGGCCTGGCAGGCTGCCCGTCCGGAAACGCCGGTGGCAGGACTGGATATCTCCGTCCTGCAGGCATCCCTGGCCCCTGAAGTCCACGCATCCTTTAACGAGCTCATCGCCAGAGATCTGGCACTGGCCCCGGAGGCGAACGCTATCGCCGAAGTAGAGCGCCTGGTGCACTACGTCCGGGACCTGGGATGCGTGGCCGAAAATTTCGTGTCGTTCCGGGACTTCTACAGTGCCAACGGCAGGAAAGCTGTTTTTCAGGCCGGCACCCTCTACCTGGACGGCCGCAGCTGCGACCTCTGCATCAAGGTGCTGGACCCGGCACGGCACGGCACCCTGGCCAGTCTCTCCGGACTTTACCTGGCCTATTGCGACTGTGTACGGGGCAGCAAGAAGATGACTATCGCTGCAGCCTTTACCGCCGGCGATTCGGATCAGCTCATGGTGGGCCGCAACGGCATTTTCTACGACCGTGACGGCAACGACTGGGATGCCACCATCACCAAGATCGTGGATCATCCGATCAGCCTTCGCCAAGCTTTCTGGGCACCGTATCGCAAAGCTACGCGCATGATTAGCGAGCAGGCGGAGAAATTCGCCGCCAGCCGCGCCAAGGGCGTGGATGACATGTCGGCCAAGCTGGTGGCCGATACCGGACAGAAGGTTGAAGCCGGCGCCAAGCCTGCGCCAGCCCCCTTCGACGTAGCCCGATTTGTCGGCATCTTCGCGGCCATAGGGCTTGCCGTCGGCGCCATCGGCGCTGCGCTGGCGTCCATGGTCACGGGCTTCCTGGGCCTTGCGGCCTGGCAGATGCCGCTGGCAGTAGCGGGCCTCATGCTGCTCATCTCCGGCCCCTCGATTGCCATGGCCTTTTTCAAGCTGAGGAACCGCAATCTTGGGCCCATCCTGGACGCCAACGGCTGGGCGGTTAACGCCAGAGCCCGCATCAACATTCCGTTTGGTACCGCGCTGACCCGCCTGGCCCGCTTGCCGGAAGGCGCGGAACGCAGCCTGAGCGATCCTTACGCCGAAAAGCGTTCGCTGTGGAAATTCTATTTCTTCTTCGGGGTAGTGGTAGCGCTCGTGCTCGCCTATATGGACTTCAAGCTTTTCTGAAGCCGGCTGCACGGCCGCAGTCCATCACCGGGTCGTCCCGGCTGCCGGCACACAAAGCCAGCAGCCGGGATACCGGTATTCTGCACGCTAGGGCTGGAGGGATTCTATGCAGTAATGCGCAATGGCCTGCAGCACCGCAGGATTCTCTCCTGCGGCTTCCACCCGCTTGAAATTCACTTGCGGATAGCGCTGCTGCAGATCCTGCATGATGACCGGCAGATCGCGCAGCACGTGGCCGCCCTGCCCGAGAAATATCGGCACTATCGTGATCTGAGCACAGCCATTAGCGACTGCTTGCGCCACCGCTTCCGGCAGCCTCGGCTCCATCAGTTCCAGGAAAGCCAGTTCCACTTCCTGCTGCGGCAACTGTTCCTTGACCAGCGCCTGCAAGCGCTGAAACGGCGCTGCCCAGCGCGGATCGCGCGCGCCGTGGGCAAACAGGATCAGTGCGCTTTTTTCCACCTTAATGCCTTTCCACGCGCCACAGCGCAATGATGGCCGCCAGCAGGAATAGGCCGCTCGGCAGCAAGGCGGTCAGCGGCGCCGGCCAGGTATTGAGCAGGCCGACATGGGCGAACAGGCCGTTCAGCAACTGGAAGGACACGCCTATCATGATGCCGATGAAAATCTTCAGGCTCACGCCGCCCGACCTTGCATGCATGTAGGCAAATGGCAGGGCCAGCGCCATCATCACGAAAATAGCGAGCGGATAGGTGATTTTTTTCCAGAACGCGATTTCGTAGCGATCGGTCTCCTGCCTGTTTCTACGCAGATGTTCGGTATAAGTCCATAGCTGGTAAGCGGACATGCGCTCGGGATCGGCGAATACCACGGTGACGATATCCGGCGTCACTTCCGAAATCAGTTCGCGGCTATCCCATGTTCTGGTAGCGACGGCATCGGCGGACTTGTCGATGGAGCGGGTGTAACTGAGCGCATCGGTGGAAAAGCGGGTTTCCGTCACATTGAACATCTGCCAGGTGTTATTGCCCTGATAGTCGGCATGATCGGCCTTGATGACCGCATTCAAATGCAAGTCATCGTCGAACTCGTAGATGGTCAGATTGCGCAATTGCCCATTGGTCGCAATGTCGCGCACATTCAGAAAACGGGTGCCAACGGAATTTTCGCTCAAGCCCTCCTGCTTGATCAGGTCCTTGGCCCACATGCCGGAACGAAATTCCTGCGATACGGAAGTGCCCAGCATCGACAGCTTCAGCTTTTGCGCGTATTCAGCAGCGCGTGGCGATACGAACTCGCCGAGCAGGAAGGTTGCCAGCGCAAACAGCAGCGCAATCCTGGCGAGCATGCTGCCCGCCATGCCGGCCGACATGCCGGCGGCCCGCATGATGGTGAATTCCGAACGCGAGGCGAATTGCGCCAGTACCCACACCGAGCCTATGAGCACCGCGATGGGCATCAGCTCATAGGCATAGCCGGGGAAACCCAGCAGCACGTACAAGAGCGCATTGTACAAGTCGTAACTGCCGCGACCGACTTCCCGAAACTCGTACAACAAATCGATGAACGCAAACAGCAATAGAAAAGCGAGCAGCACGAACAGGATCGCGCGCAGCAATTCAGAGGCAAAGTAACGTCGCAATACCTTCATAAGCGTTTCAATTATCCTTGTTACTGCCCAACATCAGGCCGCCTGGCCGCGGAAACGGATCTTGCGCACCAATGCGTTCCAGATCACCATCGGATGGTAACGGCTATTCACATTCATGCGCCAGGCGAACAGGCCGAATGCGACCGCACCCACGATGACATGCAGCGGCCACCAGGCCAGTGAAAACGGCATCTGGCCAAAGATGACGGCATTGCGGAACACATTGATCATATTGCTGTAGATCACGAACATCAGCAGCGCAATGATGAGATTGGCCGAACGTCCGCTGCGCGGATTCACAAAACTGAGCGGAATGGCCAGCAGCATCAGCAGCAAGCCCATGATCGGCGACGCCACGCGGGTGACCAGTTCCCCCAGATGCACGCCTTTTCCTTTTTGCAGCAGCTCTCGGGTCGGCAGCGCGCGCGCCGTCGTGTCGCCGGTAATGATGGGGGATTGCCTGGAAACGAGCACGCCATAGCGCTCGAACTCCATCACCTGGAAATCCGGCTGCCCCGGCAGGCCGTCATAACGACGCCCGTCTTGCAGCACCAGGAAGCGACCGTCATGCTCGTCGGTTTCTATGGTGCCTTCCCGCGCCACCACGATGCTGGTGATGCCATCCTTGATCGTGTTGACGAATACGTTGCGCACCCGGCTCTGGTCTTCGGCAATGCCTTCGACAAAGAAAACGCGGTCGGCTGATGAAGATTCCTGAAAGCGCCCGGGCGAGATGCGCGCAATATCTTCGCGCTTCTGAAAGCGCTCCTGAAATTCGGCGCGGTGCTGGTAGGCCCAGGGCGTCACGAGCATGCTGAGCAAGGCAGTCAGTATGGCCAGCGGAATGCCGAGCGCCATGACCGGCCTGATCCAGGCCGACAGACTTTGCCCGGAGGCGAACCAAACCACCATTTCCGAATCCTGATAACTGCGACTGATTACCAGCAATACCGCCACAAAGCCGGTGAGATTGAGCAGCGTGGGCAGATAGCCCAGCGAAGTGAAGCCAATCATGGCGATCACATCCTGCGAAGCAATCTTGCCGCCCGCTGCCTGGCCCAGGATGCGTATCAGCATCACGGTAATAGTGATGGTGAAAAGAGTGGTGAAGACCGCGCCGGCAGTACTGAGTAATTCGCGTCGTAGGGCGCGCTGAAAAATCATGGGCAGACTATAATTGGGAAAATTAAAGGAGCGACAACAATGGAATTTAGCACAAAGTCTATCGATGCCCGGAACGCCCTGCCCCAGGCAAAAACTGGTTGTATTGTAGTCGGTATCTACGAAAACAAAAAACTGAGCAACGCGGCAAGTGCGCTGGATGGCAAGGGTGCCATCAGCGCCGCCGTCAAGTCCGGCGACATCTCCGGCAAGCCCGGTTCCACGCTGCTGCTGCGCGGCCTGCCCGGCATCGCCGCCGAGCGCGTGCTGCTGGTTGGCCTTGGCAATGAACAAACTACCAGCGCCAAGGATTTCCTGTCGGCAGCCCAGGCCGTGGCGCGCGTGCTGGCGACACTCGGCTCCGCCGATGCGCAAGTCGCACTCCCCTTCGATATTATCGCCCAGCGCGACAGTGCCTGGGCCTTGCGCAGCGCAGTACTGGCGGCGCGCGAGCAGGCTTACCGCTACGACGAAACCAAGAGCCAGAAAGACCCTGCCCCCAACGGCGTGCGCAAGGTCGTTTACCTGGTTCCGGAAGCCAGCGCGGCCCAGGCAAAAACCGCCGTCGCGCAGGCTGTGGCGATTGCCAACGGCATGGACCTCACCAAATATCTGGGTAACCTGCCGGCCAATATCTGCACGCCGACCTTCCTCGCCAACACCGCCAAGAAGCTGGCGACCCAATTCAAGCTGGAAGTGGAAGTGCTGGACCGCAAGCAATTGCAGGCGCTGAAGATGGGCAGCTTCCTGTCGGTGGCCAACGGCACGGATGAGCCGCCCAAGTTCATCGTCTTGAAATACCTGGGCGGCAAGGCCAAGGAAGCGCCGACGGTGCTGGTCGGCAAAGGAGTGACCTTCGATTCCGGCGGCATTTCCATCAAGCCCGGCTCCGGCATGGATGAAATGAAGTACGACATGTGCGGCGCGGCTTCCGTACTGGGCACCATACGCGCCATCGCGGAACTGAAGCTGAAACTGAATGTGATCGCCGCGATTCCCGCTACCGAAAACTTGCCTTCCGGCCGCGCCACCAAGCCCGGCGATATCGTGACCTCGATGTCCGGCAAGACCATAGAAGTGCTGAACACCGATGCCGAAGGCCGCCTGATCCTGTGCGATGCGCTGACTTACGTCGAGCGCTTCAAGCCTGCGCTGGTGGTGGATGTCGCCACGCTGACCGGCGCCTGCATCACTGCGCTCGGTCATCACAATTCCGGCCTGTTCACCCGCGACGACGATGCGCACAATCAGCTTGCGAATGACTTGCTTGCAGCCGGCAAGGCGACCAACGATACCGCCTGGCGCATGCCCATCGAAGACGTTTACCAGGAACAGCTGAAATCCAACTTCGCCGACATCGGCAACATCGGCGGCCCGCCGGCCGGCAGCGTGACGGCAGCCTGTTTCCTGGAACGCTTCACCCGCACCTATACCTGGGCCCACCTGGATATCGCGGGCACGGCCTGGAAGAGCGGCGCAGCGAAAGGCGCGACCGGTCGCCCGGTGCCCTTGCTGACGACTTTCCTGATCAACCGCGCGGAAGCGGTCGGCACCAGAAAATAACTGGCAAGACCTCCTCACCAAGAAATTGCGCCGCAGAGCAATGAGCCTGCGGCGCTTTATTTTCACAACCACTTATCTCTGCAGAATCACCGTGAAAATTTCACATAGCCGACTTCGCGAAATCTTGATGGCTTCTTTGTTATGCCTGGCAGGAAGCGCGCTCGCCGAGCGGCCAATGAATGTGGATGACGCTAGCACCCTGGAAAAAGGCGGTGCCAAGATAGAGTTCGGCTGGTCGGGAAATAAAGAAATAGCTGGCTGGGACGCCGCTGCCGGCTTTGCACCGTTTACAAACTTTGAAGCGGAAATTGGATTGAGCCGCTTGCACGACGACACAGATTCAGCATCCGGCACGCTCCATGGTCGCGGAGTGGCGCTTAAATGGGTGCCGTTACAATCTTCAACGGGACTGTCAGCCGGACTCAAATTGGAACTCAACCGTGAACGGGCACACAGCGTCACACGAACCTATTCAGTTATCGGGTTATTGACCTGGGGCTTCGCCAACACCAGCCTGGTTCACGTCAATCTGGGCCAGGAGAGTGCGCGCGCAGAAGGTGGCAAAGAAGAAACACTGCTCTGGGGAGTGGGCCTGGACTGGCCGCTTACGAAAGCATTACGCGGCACTGCCGAGACCTTCGGCGCTGAACACAGCGGCCCCAGCCATGCAGTCGGCTTGCGGTATGAGGTTATAGCCGGCCTTAAACTCTCGGGTGCCGTGGGCCGGGGCCATGGCACCAATTTCGGCAACCTGGGCATGGCCTGGGAATTTTAATTTGCCGCCTGCGCACTCTGCATCGGCTTGCCTGATATCGCTGGCTTGCTGATCAGCGTTCCAATCAAACATGCTGAAGCGGCACAAAATACCAACGCCCTTCATACGGTTGCAAATCCGGCAGGGATTACCCTGCTGCTGTGTCTTGTTTTTACGGAAGCGTCAGGCAGATATGACGACGGAATCGGCGGAACGCGTATTGGATCCGTGATAGACCGCTTCGATGTTATTGCCATCCGGGTCCAGCAGATAAGCGGCGAAGTATCCCGGATGATACGAACGCTCGCCCGGTGCGCCGTTGTCACGGCCGCCGGCCGCAAGCCCGGCCTGGTGAAATGCGGCCACCTGTTCCGGACCGCTGGCCTGGAAGGCGAGATGAATGCGGGCAAGCTTCTCTCCGGTTGAGACGAACAATTCATCCGCGTAGAAAAATCCTGGCCCTTGCGCCCCGATGTCCAGGCCCAGCGCCTGCAGCACCGCCTGATAAAAACACTTGCTGGCTGCCAGATCACTCACAACCAGATGCACATGGTCGATCAGCCGTCCTCTATGAAACTCCATGCTCTTCTCCTAAGAGCGTCTAACAAAATCATAAATTTGCTGTCGAATCGCCATTCAGTATTTCTCTGAGGAGAAGCGACATGGCACGCGAACTGGTTGATGATGCATTATGGGAAATGGTGAAGCCGTTATTGCCGGCTGCACCGCCACGCAAGACGCCTGCCGGGCGAAAGCGACTTGATGAACGGCGAATCTTCACGGGCATCCTGTTCATTCTGCAATCCGGCCTGCCCTGGGAAATGCTGCCCAGGGAAATGGGATGCGGCTCGGGCATGACCTGCTGGCGGCGCGCCCGCG